>SKNL01000025.1 GCA_007120555.1 Balneolales bacterium | reverse complement strand
TGAAAGTGTACTCTTCCTCATCCTCAAAACCTTCAAAATATTTGAGCTTCTCGTCAAGCTCCATTTTTTCCTGGGCAGCAATCTGACGGGCACGCTTCGAAAGAATCACGATGCCTTCATACACATTGCCGGTGGTGGATTGAATCTTTTCAATATCAAGTGACTTGACTGCCATAAAATCGTTCTCAGTGGGTGGTGGTTTCGTTCATGAAAGTGGCGACCAGCTCGCGCAGTTCATTGTAACAGCGTTCCAGGTCATCGTTTATGATCACATGATCAAAACGGTCCGCAAATCCAAGCTCCATTCGGGCCCGTTCCAGCCGCAGCTGCAGTGATTCGGTATTTTCAGTCCCACGGTTCGTAAGCCGTTCCATTAAAACAGCATCCGAGGGCGGCCTGATAAAAATGGCCAGTGCCTCATCTCCATACTGCGACTTTACGTTCAACGCTCCTTTCACTTCAATGTCAAACAAAACAAAATAGCCTTTTCCCAACTCTTTTTCAACTTCGGAAATCAGGGAGCCGTATCGCTTCCCCCCGTAAAACTCCTCCCATTCGAGAAATTCGTTCTGGTCGATGGCCTGTTGGAACTGTTCCGGTGTCAGGAAAAAATAGTCCTGCCCGTGCACTTCGTGCGGCCTGGGCGGACGTGTAGTGGCTGAAACCGAGAAGCGGATATCGGGAAATTCTGCCATCAGCCGTTGAGCCAGCGTGGTTTTGCCGGCACCACTTGGCGCCACAAGTATAATGACTTTTCCTCTTTTCGTGGATGCGGGCATGATTTTGTTACAGGATATTAACGGTTTATGCGATATTCTGGATCTGTTCTCGAATGTTCTCAATGATCTCTTTCATGCCCACGACAGTCCGGGAAATGGTCGGGCTGTTGGCTTTTGACCCAATCGTGTTGACTTCGCGATGCATTTCCTGGAGGATGAAATTGAGTTTTTTTCCCTGCAATTCGTTGTTTAGCAGGCATTCCGAGAAATAGGAGATATGCGCATCCATCCGGACCAGCTCTTCGGAAATGTCCAGCCGGTCGGCCAGGATCGCGATTTCCTGTTCGATGCGCTCCTCATCCACCCGGTTGTCCTCCAGCAGCTGGTTCACCCTTTCGGTCATGCGCTTTTTTGCATCCCGGATTCGCTCTTTTTCCCCGTTGCGTACATCCAGGCAGTATCCGAGCAGCAACTTCAGCCGCTCCTCAAGATCTGTCTGCAGCATGCGCCCCTCGCGCCGCCGCATTTCCAGCAGTTCCGCGACCGCCTGCATCACCGCCTTCTCCACGGCATCAAACTGTTCCTGCAGCAGCTCCTGATTATCTTCGGTCAGCTCGAAAAGGTCTTCAAAAACAAGGAGATGCTCCAGCCGGATCGGGTCGCTGATACCTGCCGCCTCCCGCACTTTCTCAAGTGTCCGGATCCGTGTCAGCAGGGCATCCTCGCGGATGTGTACAGGTTCCTCTTCGCTGGTGTGATGTTCCAGGTCCACTGTGAGGGAAATTTTTCCACGCTTCACGTTTTTCTGGACTTTCTCTTTGAGCGGCTGTTCCAATGTGTGAAGCTGGGAAGGCATTTTCAGGGATATTTCGCAGTAGCGAAAGTTCACGGAACGGATTTCTGCGGTCGCACGATAGTGCTCTGTGGTATGTTCTCCCCGGCCGTAGCCGGTCATGGATTCAAGCATGGTGCTGGATGTGGTGCTGCGTTGCGATTTAAGGAATGCTTTTTATGGAAAACGCTGGACGGGGGCCGGACTGCCTGGGCCGGGATTCGGAAGCACCCTGCGTTTATCAGTCTGCCGTAACGGTCGCAGGGGTGACCGGAGGGGACAGGTGTGAGCTGCATTTATGTCCCGCAGTAAAGATATGCAAGATATGCAGCGCATTACCGATATGTGCCGTATCACTGTCTTCAATGTATCAGTTCACCTTTGACCGGATACTGTCAGCCAGCTCTGCGGCTTTTTCCGTGCTTCTGGCTTCAGCATAGATGCGGATGATAGGTTCGGTGTTGGATTTCCGCAGGTGGACCCATCCATCCGGAAAATCGATCTTCACCCCATCCGTGGTGTTGATCTTTTCACCGGAGTATGCTTCGGCTACGGATTTCAGGATGGTATCGGCGTTCAGGTCGCCGATAGGCATTTTTGTTTTGGTAATAACGTAGTCGGGCATTTCCGACCTGACTTGGGAAGCTGTTTTGCCCAGCTCCGCCAGATGCTGCAGCACCATGGCAATGCCGACCAGGGCGTCCCGGCCGTAATGCAGGTCGGGATTGATCACGCCGCCGTTGCCTTCGCCTCCAATGACGGCGCCGACACGCTGCATCTCTTTCACCACGTTGATTTCGCCCACGGCAGCACGGTGGCACTTCTGTCCGTGCCTGGCGGCGATATCGTCCGTGACGCGTGATGAGGAGAGATTGGTTGCGACCGGTCCGGGTTTTTTGCCCAGCATGAAATCAAAAGCAATGGCCTGTGTATACTCCTCGCCGAGCAGGTTGCCGTCTTCATCGACAATCGACAGCCGGTCGGCATCCGGATCGGTGACAAAACCAATGTCAACGCCGGTGCGTTTGACCAGGTCACAGA
>SKNL01000076.1 GCA_007120555.1 Balneolales bacterium | reverse complement strand
CGGGTAAGCGTGGCCCAGATGCGGAGCGAACCGCGGTTTACCTCCGAAATTGTGACGCAGGTGATCATGGGAACCCCGCTCCGGGTCCTGAAGCGCCAACGTGGATGGTTCTACGTGCAATCTCCCGACAATTACCTCGGATGGATGAGCGCCGGCCTTTTCCAACAGATGGATACGCATCAGCTCGAAACTTGGAAAGCGTCGGATAAAGTGATCGTAACGGAATATCATGGAATGGTTTACGAAGAAACATCCACCAGCTCTCTTCCCGTGAGCAACGTTTCAATGGGCAATCGGCTTAGAACTGCAGGACAGCACGGCGACTGGGTGTCGGTCGCGCTGCCGGATGACCGGACAGGCTTCATCCATTCTGATCTGGTGTCATCGTATGCCCAATGGAAGGAAAGCCGCGAACTTACCGGTGATAACATCGCCCGCACAGCCAGGAAGTTCATCGGCATCCCCTATCTTTGGGGCGGCACTTCCACCAAGGGCTTCGACTGCTCCGGGTTGACCAAACTGGTGTTCTGGCTGAATGGCATGGACCTGAGCCGCGATGCCAGCCAGCAGATCCTCATGGGTGAACACGTGGATCCGGGACCCCGGTTTGAAAACCTGAAGACCGGAGATCTGCTCTTCTTTGGAAGGACGGCCACAACCGACACACCCGAGCGGATTGTACACGTCGGCATCTATCTTGATAACCGGGAATTCATCCACGCTTCCTACCTGGTGCGCATCAACAGCCTGGATCCGGAAGCGCCCCATTTTGACCGGTACGAGTACAACCGGTTTGTCCGTGCCCGGCGCTTGTTGCCATAACTCCTCCTTTCTCTCATTTTTTGTTGAAAATGGTCATGCAATTGCCCATTATCTGAACATAACCTGCACCCATAAACCTACTGGATACCATGAAGAAACTGATCTCCTCACTCGCTGCCCTCTTTCTGATTGCCGGCCTGACCGCCTGCGGCGACCCGCAACCGGATCCGCCCGCCGGTACACCGGCCGATCGATACAAGGACCCCGAGCCGTTCGCTCAGAACTTGTTCCTGGAAAACCTCTCCGGTCTCTGCGGTGAGACTTTTGTCGGAGAGTCCACCTATCCCGAGGATACGGACCACCCGCTGGTCGGCACCGAACTTCGCACACACATCTCGGAATGCGATGATGATATGGTCCGAATTGAACTCTACCGCGACGATGACTACTGGCACGGCGCCTGGGTGCTGCAAATGCGTGATGAGGGACTTCATCTCTACCACGACCACCTTGGCGATGAGCGCACCATGGATGACCTGGGCGAAGACGACGCCCACGGCTACGGCGGATTTGCCGACGACCGGGGATCAACCTTCAGGCAGTACTTCCCTGCCGATGAGGCTACCGCCGAAATGCTCCCCGAAGCAGCCACCAACGTATGGATGATGGAACTCGACCTGGAAAACGACCGGTTCATCTACTACCTGGAGCGCCACGACCAGCCGCGCTTCCGCGCTGTGCTCTACCGGCAGTAATCGCAAAAGAATCCGTCTTTATGCCGATACTCGACAAATTCAGCCGCCAGCTTCCAAGAATCAGAAAACTGTTCAAAAAAGAGATCCTGATCCTGCTGGGTCTCTTCTTCCTGATGCTTCTGCTCCGCGGGGGAATCGAAATCCGCGACACGTTCGTGGTGGATCGTGCCATGCAATTCGACAACTGGGCGCTGACCATCGCCCGCCAGCCCGACAATCCGGAGCTCTTGCGCGGACCACATTGGGTGGATGAGGCCGTGCGCGACCTCACGGCCCTCGGCGGCGCCGCCGTGCTCACCCTGACTGTCATCTTCGTCTTCGGCTACCTGACCCTCAAGAAAAGTTACCGGTCCGCCATGCTGGTACTCATCGCCACCGTGGGCGGCCTGCTCCTGAGCCTGCTTCTCAAAGACTTCTTCCTGCGGGACCGCCCCGATATCATCCCGGCCCTGATGGTCGAAACATCCCCCAGTTTTCCCAGCGGCCACTCCATGCTCTCCGCGGTGGTCTACCTGACCCTCGGCTCACTGCTCACGCGCCTGGAAACCAACTCCCGCATCCGCACCTACACCATCACCATCGCCATCCTGGCCACCGTGATCGTCGGTATTTCCCGGGTGCTGCTCGGAGTCCACTATCCAACGGACGTGCTCTTCGGGTGGACCATGGGCTTCTTCTGGGCATCACTGTGCTGGTTCGTAATGATCGTCCTGCAGGAACAGAAACTGGTGGAAGTCCGGCTTGAGGAGGAACCGGACGAGGAAGATGAATACACCCGCGATGATTATGACGACGGGGAGGATAGCGCCTGACAAATCTGTCCCCATCCTGTTGATCCAATCAGCAAGTCTAAGAATGAAAAATATTCCAGCCTTACTGGTCGTGCTGCTTCTCCTTGCGTCAGCATCGCTGCCCGGCACGGCCGCATCCACCCATGCGAAACAAGCCGAAACCCGCAGCCACCCGGCGCTTTCAGATCCAGACAGCCTCCGGGTTATTTTAGATGAAATCATGGCCGGCTTCATGGACAGCCTGAACATTGCAGGAGCCACAGTAGCCGTGGTCCGTGACGGGCAGCTTTTTTTT
>SKNL01000234.1 GCA_007120555.1 Balneolales bacterium | reverse complement strand
TTTTTCTATAATCAGAAATTCATCGACCTTACCAATCAGAGATCTGGTTTTTGATTCCTGCATCGTCTGCTTTACAACCCGGAATCCACATGAAAAACCAAATCATCATTCACGCGGCAGCGAACCAAACCCGCGTAGCCCTGATTGAAAATGGTGAATTAGCCCAACTATTTATAGAATCCCCCGAAAACCAACGCACTGTTGGTAATATCTATCTCGCTGAGGTACACAAGGTCATGGCAGGCATCCGCGCTGCATTCATCGACATGGGTACCCAGAAAGATGCTTTCCTTCACTTCTCTGATACCGGCGAGCACCTGGAAAATTACCTGATCATGCTCAACGGCGAGGATGCCATCCCCAAGAAGGCCCTCGAGGAAATCCGCAAGGAGAAAAACAGCGGGAACGGGTCTGTAACCCAGGAACAGAATCGCGCAGGGGCGCTGCTTGCCCCCAAGCAGAAAGTGCTGGTGCAGATTGTAAAGGAGCCCATCGGTTCCAAGGGACCACGCGTATCCACCAATATCACGGTAGCCGGACGTTTTCTCGTTCTTATACCGATGGGTGAGTATGTAGCCGTATCCAAACGGATCCGGAGCCATAAAGAGCGCCGGCGTCTGCGCTCGTGCATCTCATCGGTGCTGCCTGACGGATTCGGCGTGATTGTCAGGACCCTGGCCGAGGGACAGTCCGAGGAAGCCCTTCATAAAGACCTCAAGGACGTGCTGGACAAATGGCAGGCTATCCTGGAGAAGCTTAAAGAGGCCAAGCCGCCTGCCCTGTTGCATCAGGATATGGACATGACCGAGAGCCTGGTACGCGATCTGTTTGCCAAGGACTACAGCCGAATCCTGATTGATGATGCCAAGGTCCACCGGTCCATCAAATCCTATGTCTCCCGCGTGGCCCCCAACATGGTGCCCAACATCGAGCTCTACAGGGGTTCGGAGCACATTTTTGACTACATGAAGATATCGCGGGATGTGGACTCGGTCTTCAGTCCGCGCGTGAAAATGCCCAGCGGCGGCTACCTTATCTTCGAACAGACCGAGGCGATGTACGTGGTGGATGTGAACTCCGGCCGCTATGCCGCCAAGCGTGACCAGGAAGAAAACTCGCTTAAAACCAATCTTGAGTCGGCGCGGGAGATCGCCAAGCAGCTTCGGCTGCGTGATATTGGCGGGATTATCGTAGTCGATTTCATCGACCTGCGTGAGGATGCAAACCGGAAGAAAATCTACGATGAACTGAAACGGGAGTTCCGGAAAGACCGTGCAAAAACGAATGTCCTGCCCATGAGCGATTTCGGACTGGTTCAGATCACACGTCAGCGGATCCGTCCGAGTGTGGTCAAATCGGTATCGAAAGTGTGTCCAATGTGCGGCGGCACGGGCAGCATCGTTACCCAGGACACGGTGGTTGTGGACATCGAAAGCTGGCTCACCAAGTTCAAGTACAACTACAAGGGGTACTTCACACTTGACCTGCACCTGAATCCCTATCTCAAATCCATGGTACAGCGGGGATGGGTCAGCCAGCGGCTCAAATGGCTGTTCAGCTACCGGCTAAACATCAACATAATGGCCGATGACACCATGTCCATGAACGATTTCAAGTTCATGCTGCACAACTCCGAAATTGACATCACCGATGCGGTTCTCAATGACCAGCCGATAGAGAAAGCAATCACCGAAGCCGATCTGCGCGGACCCAACGGGTCACCGAAGAAAAGAGATGATCCCGGCCTGGATTATTTCAAAAAGGATTCGAAACGAGCCGGTGGCAAAGGCAAGACAGGTGGGCCTGACAGCCGCGGAGGCCGGGGTGGCCCCCGGGATGCACAGCAGCGCGGCAGGGGCGGCGACCAAAAAGTACAGGATACGCAGCCGGACAGAAAATCCGGTGGCAAAGGAACACAACGCCCGGACCGCGACGACAGCCGGTCCGCCAGTGACAGCCGCAAGGGTGATGAATCCAGGCAGGAGTCACCCAAACAGGAAGCACCCAGGCAGGAGTCACCCAAACAACAGGCACAAAAGCCGTCACAGGGAGCGTCCCGGACACAGAGTCAATCCAAAAAGCAGTCGCAGCCTCAGAAAGAAAGCAAAGCAACGGAATCAGACAGCAAGGAGGATTCCCGCAAAAAAACGGCCTCTTCAAAGCCCAATCCCAAAGCAAAATACTACAAGTCATCCCGGGAAGAGCAGGACCAGAAATCCGGTGACAGTGATTCCGGCGGTCACGAAAGCAGCGTGAAAGACCAGAAACCGGAAAAAGGCAGCGGTGGCAGTGAGGTCGGAGACAAGGAGACGAAAAAAGAGGACCAATCGCATCTCCCGTCGGCTGTTGAAGTCGCCAGGCAGCACCGTATCGAAAAAGAAGAGCAAGAAAAAAAGGAAAACTGAGCCGCATATGACATTCAAGCTTGATGCAACAACCGTAATGGGAATCATCCATAATGGAAAGGCCTGCATTGGCGGTGACGGTCAGGCCACCCTGGACAAAGTGGTGATGAAAGCCAACGTCCAGAAAGTCCGGCATCTGTACAATAAACAGGTGCTGGCCGGGTTTGCAGGATCCACGGCCGATGCCTTTACCCTGTTCGAGCGGTTTGAAGACAAGCTCAACCA
>SKNL01000056.1 GCA_007120555.1 Balneolales bacterium | reverse complement strand
GGATGGATGGGGAACACCATCGATATCCTGGCCATCTTCGGGACCATGTTCGGCGTGGCCACATCACTCGGCCTCGGAGTGATGCAGGTCAATGCCGGCCTGGAATACCTGTTTGGAATTGATATATCCACCAATATTCAAATTCTACTGATTGCAGGGATCACGGCCATAGCGACCATTTCCGTAGCTCTCGGTTTGGACAAGGGGATCCGCGTCCTGAGTAATTTCAACATGACGGTTGCCATAGGGCTCATCATCTTTGTCTTCATCGCCGGCCCAACCATCTATCTGCTCAATGCCACAGTGGAAAACACGGGCTACTACCTGCAAAACCTGATTCAGTCGACATTCTGGATGGGTACCTTCGACGGTGATGGCATGGAAGAGTGGCTGGGCGGATGGACCCTCTTTTACTGGGGCTGGTGGATTGCATGGTCCCCGTTTGTCGGGACGTTTATCGCGCGAATTTCAAAAGGTCGCACCATACAGGAGTTTATCGCAGGGGTTCTTCTGGTGCCCACGGCATTTACGTTCGTCTGGCTGACCGTTTTTGGTAATACGGGCCTAAGCATGGAGATCTTCGACGATGCCGGCATATCCGAACTGGGTACCGAACAGATGCTTTTTGCCATGCTGGACGGGCTGCCTCTGGCGCAGATCAGCTCCATTGCCGCCACCCTTGTGATCATCACCTTTTTTGTCACTTCATCTGACTCCGGATCCCTGGTCATTGACATGCTCGCTTCCGGTGGGAACCCGAACCCCCCTGTGGGACAGCGTGTCTTCTGGGCGGTTTCCGAAGGTGCCGTTGCCGCGGTACTACTGCTCGCCGGCGGACTTGGAGCGCTGCAAACCGCAGCCATCACTACAGGATTGCCGTTCACCATAGTGCTTCTGCTGATGTGCTTAAGTCTTTACAAAGGCCTGAGTTCTGAAGGTACCGAGCGGCTGGTACGCAGAAAGACATTTACCAAGAAATCGAAGCAGAATTCCATCGAGAAGACCGATCCGGGAACGGATAAGTGACCCCATTGTGTCGTATTCAATCTGTATATAATGAGGATATTATATGAGTGACTGGAAGAAGGAGCTGAAAGAGTTGTTTGACGAGGACTTCCAAAACAAGATGCGCAGGAAGGTCGAATCGGAAGGAAAGCTGCGGATCAAGCGCTTCGTCTCTGAGGTCGTGGAACCGGCATTTGAAGAGATTGCCGAAGAACTGAAGGAGTACGACCGTGATATCGATGTGGAGATAGAAAAACTGGCGGCCACCATTCGTGTGTACTACGAAGGGCACGAGGAGTTCTACTTTTCCATCCGTTCCCGTCCATACAAGAAAAAGGAGTTTTCCTGGCCGGTGCTTCCACTCAGGGACGAGAAAGGGGAATATTACAGGGCGGAAGTGTACCTTAAGGATGGTCCGCTCTACCATGATGTGACAAATTACTCCAAGGAGCAAATCATCCGCGAGTTCCTGCATCAGTACAAACGGCACATGCAATGGAACCTGTAGCATGTGGCTTCCGGCGGAGGCGCTGTGTGTGCTTGCTTCTGAGTGCTGTCTCATCCGGAGTTGTTGCAAGGAGACGATCCTGGTGAACATACCCTTTCAATCATCTGAATAACCGATGTACCGATCCGTGCTCCGCTTTATCAAACGCTGGCTTCCCGGGCGCGACGAAGTCCGCAGTCCGGCACGTTTTGCGCGACAGTCGGTGGCCTTGCTGCGCCGGGAGTACCAGGGGAAACCGCTAGAGGAGGCGCATGTCGACCCGGATCCCATCCAGCAGTTTGAAGCCTGGTTTGAGGAGGCCACCCGTGTGATCCGTGACGACCCGAACGCGATGATCCTTTCCACGGTGGATGAGAAAGGGAGGCCATCGGGACGTACGGTCCTTTTGAAGGGGTTCAGCGAAGAAGGGTTCATCTTCTATACGAACTATGAGAGCCGGAAGGGCATTGAGATCGGGCAGAACCCGCATGTAGCGCTCACGTTCAACTGGCCTGAGCTGATGCGGCAGGTCCGCATTGAGGGCGTGGCCGAAAAGACACCGAAGGAACAATCCGACACCTATTTCCACAGCCGTCCGGCCGGCAGCCGGATCAGTGCGGTGGCTTCGCCGCAGAGCCGGGAGGTGGCTTCGCGTCAGGAACTGGAGGAACGTACGCGGGATCTGGAGAAACAATACCGTGATCTGGATGACATTCCGCGTCCGGCACACTGGGGCGGATACCTGGTCCGCCCGGAGCTGATCGAGTTCTGGCAGGGTCGGGTAAACCGGCTCCACGACCGCATCTGCTATACCCGGGAACCGGAGGGCGGGTGGCAGTTCCGGCGGCTGGCGCCCTGAGCGGGTTGTTGGCGAATCATTCCCCGGAGTAGACGCATCCGGTGGTGCACGTTTCCATCACTTCGATACGGCTGAGTTCCGGCAGCAGCGGTTTGGCCTTCTCCCAGATCCACCGGGCCAGGTTTTCGCTGGTGGGGTTCTCGAGTCCTTCAATGTCGTTGAGCACATAATGGTCCAGCTGCAGATATACCGGTGAGAAAGCCTTTTTGATATCCGCGAAATCCTTGATCCAGCCGATATGCGGGTCCACGGCTCCGCTGATATACAGGCGCACACGGTAGGAGTGTC
>SKNL01000161.1 GCA_007120555.1 Balneolales bacterium | reverse complement strand
GGGTCATGCATGGCAAAATATTCGGCAAACGGATTGCCCTGAAGCCAGTCACCTGCATCAAGTAGTATGGTGTGTTCGTGGACGTCCCTGACAGAATCAACGAGCGTCGCAACCTTTGACAGTGCGTACCGGGGCTCTTCCCGGTCCCGGTAATAGTCCCAGGCCCTCACCCTTCCGTGCACGTCCGTGGTGGCCATAACGGCAATGCTTATGGTGTCCCCCTGGGCCAGCGGCGCCAGCCTTTCTGATGCGGGTTCCTGTCCGCAGCTGTTCAGGCCTGCCGCCAAAAACAGCACAGGGAGCAGCAGGAAAACATGATTCCACTTATCCGTTCCGATATTTGGTGACGGATGTTTTATCAGCCTGATGATTGACATAGTTGCTCCGGGATGCTTGATTACTTTCAGATTACGATTCCGTCTCTGATGATTCCGTTTTTTTCAACCACAACGATTCCATCCACAATGGAGTAGTCTTCGTTCCTGGTGTTTTCCAGGTGATCGCCACCGACAATCCGGACATTGTTACCGATACGGGCATTTTTGTCTACAATAGCTCGTTCGATATGGCAACCAGCTCCAATACCACGCGCCGGCATGTCGGGATTTGATTCATTGAGTTCTTCAATGGAAGGATAGAAATCGTTACCCATTACAATGGACTCCGTGACCACACTGCCCGGACCGATCCGCGAGCGGATACCGATAACCGAATGAAATATGGAACTGGCCTCAATAACGCATCCCTCAGCAATCAGGGACCGATCCGTAGTAGTCCCGAACATTTTTGTTGGCGGGAGCAACCGGGGCCTGGTAAAGATCTTTTTTCCCGTGGCGTAGAGATCAAACTGCGGCAGCGGATCGGCCAGCTCCAGATTGGCGTCATAAAATGAGCGTATGGTTCCGATATCCGTCCAATAACCGGTATACTTGTAACTGGCCACTCTCATCCGCGAGCTAATTGCTTTGGGAATGATTTCCCTGCCGAAATCAAGGGCTTCCGGATTGTCGTTGATCAGGTTCCAAAGTGTTTCTTTGTTGAAGATATAGATTCCCATGGAAGCGAGGTAAACTTTGCCCTGTGCTTTCATTTCATCCGGCACCTCCGACTCCCATCCTGGCAACTGATCATGTGTGGGTTTTTCTATGAAACTTTCGATCATTCCGCTGTCATCCGTTTTCATGATTCCGAATCCCGTGGCATCATGATCATTCACAGGAATGGTACCGATCGTCAGTTCCGCGTTATTGTCCTCATGAGCTTGCATCATGTTGCGGTAATCCATCTGGTAGAGCTGGTCACCGGAGAGGATAAGAACCCTGTCGGCCCGGTGATTCTGCAGATAGCGGAACGTCTGACGGACGGCGTCCGCCGTACCCTGATACCACTGATGTGAGCTTGGAGTCTGTTCTGCCGCAAGGATATCAACAAAGCCTCTTGAGAAAGGGTCGAAGTGAAATGTGTTTTTGACATGTTGATTGAGTGAGGCAGAATTGAACTGTGTGAGCACGTATATCTGACGGATCTCGGAATGCAGGCAATTGGATATGGGAATATCCACGAGCCGGTACTTCCCTCCCACCGGCACGGCAGGTTTGGACCTGTTTTTTGTCAGAGGAAAAAGACGGCTTCCGGCACCGCCACCAAGTATAACGGCTATTGTTGATTCCATCATGGTTGCTTCTCCTTGATTAATGATTCGTACATTTTGTGATATTTTTCCGCCGAGCTGTGCCAGGAGAAATCTCTGGTAATCGCTCTCTTTTGAAGCGTGGTCATCAGCTTCCTGTCAAAATAAACCGTGGATGCTCTTTGCAGTGCGTGGTAGGCATCATCGAGATTGAAATGACCAAACAGGATGCCGTATCCGACCGGCTGCGAATAATCTTTAACGGTATCCCTCAGGCCGCCAATACTTCTCACGATGGGAAGTGTGGCATATCTCATGGCGTACATCTGGTTGAGCCCGCAGGGTTCCACCCTTGAGGGCATCATGAGAAAGTCACTGGCAGCATAGATGCGATGCGCCAGTTCTTCATTGTAGGTCAGAGCCGCATCGAAAAAATTGACGTAACGCCCTTTCATCTCCCTGAATTTGTCATGAAGCCACGGCTCACCGGTGCCAAGAATCAGAAAACTGCCTTTGAGCCCCGTCTCCAGATAGCGGACGATAAGGTCCGGCAGAAGGTCGGCGCCTTTCTCACTCACCAGCCTTCCGATAAATGAAAACAACGGAAATTCCGGGTCAAAGCCGAACTCACTGCAGATCCACTCCTTGTTTTGCGCCTTTCCCTCCTGAAAATCCTCTGCATCATAGTTTTTTATGATAAGCGGATCGGTTTCAGGATTCCAGACATCGGTATCGATTCCATTGATAATACCAACGGACTTCATGTGCTCGTGGGACAGCAGGGGCTCCAGGCCCTTGCATGAATGCTGCAGTTCATGCAGATAGGAATCTGAAACGGTAGTGATTTTCCATGCCGTTCGGATACCTGCCGAAAGAGCGTTCATTCGCCCGTTCCAGTAGAGAAACCCTTCCCGCTCAGGATTTATTTTTGGCAGCAGGAATTGTTTACCAGGGTCGTACCACCCCTGGTAATGCCCGTTGTGAATGGTCAGCACCGATGGGATGGTGT
>SKNL01000147.1 GCA_007120555.1 Balneolales bacterium | reverse complement strand
CGGCCCGACTTCTGCGTGCCGTCCCCGATGCAAATGTCACCATCATCGAACCCAAATCCATCCACCATTACCAGCCCGGGTACACACTGGTGGCCGCCGGGGTGTACAAGAAAGAGGACGTCCTGTTCGAACAGGAGTCGCTTTTCCTGTCCGGGATGCGCTGGGTCAAAGATTACGTAGCCGCGTTTGAGCCGGAAAAGAACCGTGTCAAAACCGGCAGCGGAGATTACGTGGAATATGACTATCTGGTGGTCGGACTCGGTGTGGAAGTGAACCCCGCTTCGGTGGAAGGATATTCCGAGGCAATCCAGACACCCTATGCGGCCACCATATACAATCTGGAATCCGGCATGAAATACCGGGAAATGGCGAAGTCGTTCCAGGGCGGAAACGCCGTCTTCACCTATCCGGCAGGATATGTAAAGTGCGGCGGCGCCCCGCAGAAGATCACCTGGCTTTCAGAGGATCTGTGGCGTTCAAACGGGTTGCGGGACCGGCTGGAAGTCCATTTTCATACAACCCGGCCGTCTTTGTTTCCGGTTGTCCCGAAAGTGGATGCCGCCGTCACTCCGCTTATCGAAGCGCGCGGCATCCAAAACCATTACCGTTCGGAGCTCCGGGCAATCGACGTATCCACCCGCACCGCCATCTTCGAGGAGCAGATGCCGGACGGATCCACCCGGGAAATGCGTCAGAAATATGATCTCCTGCATCCTGTCCCCCGGTTCCGCACGCCCAGGCCGCTCCGGGAAGGACCGCTTACCGCCGAGGGCATTGGCGGACAGATACAGGTGGACCGTGAAACCCTGCAGCACAGGCGCTACAGCAACGTCTTTGGGGTGGGCGATTGTGCGGCGACCGGCGCGCCCAAAACCGCCGCCACCATCCGCAAACAGGCTCCGGCTGTTGCCGAAAACCTGATCTCGCTTGCGCTGGACAGGGAACCGACCAGTCTGTACGACGGAACTTCCGGATGTCCGCTTCTCACCCGCTACGGCCGATGCATGATGTTCGAATTCGACTTCCAGGGGAACCTGGTGAACGAATGGCTGTACCAGTCCACCCGTGAAACACGTGTCTGGTGGGACTTCAAGGTGCATGGCCTCAAGCAGCTCTACCGTCATGTGATGATGAACGGATACGTCTGAATCCGGAGGAATGCGGGCGGGCGGCCAGATTACCGCTCGCGTCCTGTGCGCCGTTGCCGGTCTGTGATTCGCACTGAAGCCGCGTAAATTTTGGAGAGTGTTGTCTGCCTGTTCGTAGCTTCCTGGTACGAATTCTTAGAACGAAATGGTGGAATTTCGTAACTTGAGTCCGGTTGCAGGGATGTTTTCTCATTTCTGCCTTCTCATTCTGAGACCGTCCCTGCCTGCCTGCAGAACCTTGCACCTCACGACCAAATCACGGACTCATGTACTTCAGCACCACGGACGACAGCCTTGACCTGCAGAAGATCCAGGACGACATCACCTACCTGAGAAACTGCTTCATCGACATGCTCCGCGACCTCGGGGAGGAGGATGTGATACGGCACCTGGAAGGCGACCACGATGCCGGGGCGGATCCCGACACCTTGAGCAAGGCATTCTCGCTCTATTTTCAGCTCATCACCATCGTCGAGGAAAATGCGGCCGTACAGCTTCGCCGGAAACTTGAAAACAGGCACGGACCGGAGCGCATTTCCGGATTGTGGGGACGCATCCTGCATGACCTGAAAAAAACGGGGCACTCGGCAGAGGATATCGCCGCCTCGCTGCCTGACATCCGCATAGAGCCCGTGCTGACCGCGCATCCGACCGAATCAAAACGCTCCACGGTAATCGACCAGCTCCGGGCCATTTACCTGCTGGTGGTCAAGCGCGAGAACCAGATCTGGACCGCCAACGAACAAGAGCAGATTGCCGAGGAGATCAAGGTGGCGCTGAGCCGGCTCTGGATTACCGGACAGGTGTTCCTGCAGAAACCCTCCATCCAGGACGAACTGCGCAACGTAATGCACTACCTCAAGAACGTATTCCCGGTCGTGCTGCCTCTTCTGGACCAGCGTCTCCGGGACGCGTGGAAACACACCGGTTTTGACCCGTCGCTTATTGAAAATCGCCGCCGGCTTCCGGGCGTCTCCTTTGGCAACTGGGTCGGCGGAGATCGTGACGGCCACCCATTTGTGACCGACAATGTTACCGGGCACACGCTATATGAACTGAGGAAGCAAGCGCTGACCATGATCCGGACGGATCTGGTCAATCTGGCACGAAAAATCAGCATATCCTCCCATGAGGTCGAGGTACCCGGTTTCTTCCAGGAGCACCTGGAGCATCTGCGCAAGCTTGCCGGCCCGGCCGGTGTGGCAGGAATGGAGCGGAATCCCAGTGAGCCATGGCGCCAGTTCGTCAACCTGATGATCTCGCGGCTGCCGGTTGACGGTGCCGGCAACCCTCTCACGGAAGTAACCGAAGAGCGTTACTATCGCAGGGCCGAAGAGTTGCAGGAGGACCTGGACATGATTCATGATTCCCTCGTTGAGATCAACAGCCGGCGTATTGCACGGGTGGATGTGGAGCCGCTTGCCCGCAAGGTGGCAGCATTCGGGTTCCACATGGCCTCACTGGATATCCGGCAGAACAGCCGTTTCCACGATG
>SKNL01000004.1 GCA_007120555.1 Balneolales bacterium | reverse complement strand
CATCCACAAGAATCCAGACGCATCCACAAGAATCTAACCGTATCCACCAGAGGACAACCACATGATACAGGACGATCTGCACTGCAAACGCACATTGCCGTTCAGCCGGGAGGAGCTGCTTGAGAGGATCAACGCGCAGCCTTACGGCGGGCAGGACGGTATCCGCATGATTTTCCTTCCACCAGGGCTGACCGAAGGGAATGTTGATGAATTCACCTATATCTACCGGCAGGTCCGGGATACCAGCTATGAGGTCGCTGTCATCGTTGAGCAGGACCAGTTTGTATCGCACCGCAAATTACCGGTATTACCGGGCAACACAGTGAAGACGGAATATGGCACACTGCGCATGGAAGAGCGGCTGCGGGATGATTTTTGTGACGAGGAGGATGATTTTTTCATTCGCGACAAGACCGATTTCAGCCACCTTGGCTTCTTTGACCATGTCTCCATGCTGCAGCTGGTGCAAAAGGATATCGCCGTTCTCGGCCTGCAGATGCTGGACGAATCACCGTCGCTGGTGCAGGAGTTGACGTTTGTCCTGAAGGAAATCCTGCCGTTTAAAAATGCCCTGACCATTTTTTGCTGCGAGCTGCCGAGTCGATACCAGGAGATGTTTCAGACGCTGCAACACGTGATCAGTGAAAAGAGTGATACCCGTTTGCTCAACCTGATCTACAGCGGTGAATCGCAGATAAGGGGGGGGGGACTTTTTCTGGCAGGATTGATGACGGCACGTGCGCGTGAAAGGGAAATCCGTTTTTTCCGGGAACATGCCACGGATCCGGATCAGAACCTGCTGGCGGCCCAGGCGGGTTTTCCCGACCGTTGATCGCCGGTCTCACCAAATCACCCATTAACTCCGGTTGCCATGACACATTTTGAGTCGAGCAGACAGCAATTCCCGCGCGGGTTCACCATCATCGGAACCGGCCGGCTCGGATCCTCACTGGCCCTGCGGATGCACAGCAAGGGATACCAGATCCGGAGTCTGTATAACCGGTCGTTGGAATCCTGTCAGCGCATTGCCTCACTCACGGAAACGGAAATCTTCGGAACGTTTCCGGCCCGCCCTGCAGATCTCGGGGATGTGGTCTTTCTCTGTCTGCCGGATGATCAGATCGCTGACTTTGCAAAAAAGATGGGCGTGGTGGAGGACGGTCCGGGCTGGGTGCACACTTCCGGAGCAACTCCGGCGGATGTCCTGCTGCCGCTGGCTCCGGACGGCTCGGGGATTGCTTCCATGCATCCGGTTCAGACGTTCACCAGCAGGAACCGCGATTCCGCCTTCAACCAGTGTTTTGTCACGCTTCAGGGCGACCCGGAGCTGTGTGTGCCGCTGAAAAAGGTGGTCCAGGCCATTGGTGGGCGGCCGCTGATGGTGGACAGCAGACAAAAAACCGCAATTCATCTGGCAGCGGTCTATGTCTGCAATTACATGGCGCCGCTTTTTGCAGCATCACAGGACCTGCTGGATGATAATGGCCTGGAAGTGCGGGCCCGCGATCTGTTTGGACCCATGGTAAGGCAGGCACTTGATGGCTTGCTCGGCCATTCACCGGCCGAAGTGCTCACAGGTCCGGTATTGCGCGGCGACACCGGAACCATCGACCGCCATCTGCAGGTGCTGGCAGACTCCCCGAAGTGGGAACATCTGTACCGTGTTCTTGGCAAGGCAACGCTGGAACTGGCGCAAACCCTGGAAAACAGGAACAATTCCACCGACGACGAGATGATGAAACGGTTTTCAGGCATCTGAAGACATTGAAAATCCACGTATAGCCTATGAGTAGTTCCGCCCGGACATCCGACGCAGCAGAGCAGCCCGATTTTTTTGAACGGGTCTATGACGTGGTTGCCTGCATCCCGAAAGGGAAAGTGACCACGTATGGAGCCATTGCCAGACACCTGGGCACGGGTGGAAGTGCGCGTATGGTGGGTTGGGCGCTCAACAAGACGCTGGAAGGCAACCGGACGATGCTGCCCTGCCATCGCGTGGTCAACCGCAACGGCGAACTTACCGGCAAGAGCTGGTTCAGCGGGGATATCATGGAACAGCTGCTGCGTGCGGAAGGTGTGGCATTTGATGAAAAGGGCAGGGTGGATATGTCCGCCCACTTCTGGGAACCTTGAATGCCTCACATGCGAATGCCCGTTGTTCCGTTTTATGCTGCCGGCTGCGGATTTCGCAAAGCAGGGATAAAGGGCTGAGGCTGGTAAACGGCTTTATGGCAGGGATAAAGGGCTGAGGCAAGGATTATCGGCATGAAACTTTGTATCTTTGCGATTTCAGAGGGCTGATGAACATGGATCGGGACCATTGTCCGGCTTTTTTCCGATGCTTTGGAGGAATCCCCGGAGTCCGCCGGCACCATTTCGATATCCTGTTCGTTTTCTCTCCCTGAACGAATCAGCAACCATGACGAAAACAGCATACAAATCTACTGGCCGCAAGGCAGCATCCCGTACGGAAGATCCGCGCGAGGAATTCCGTACCTCAGAACCGCGGGAGGGATCAGGGAACTGGAGAGAGGCCAGATATCCGGTAATGGAGCACTTTTACACCATTCAGGGAGAAGGTGCGCATACCGGTCAGGCCGCCTATTTTATAAGGCTGGCAGGATGTGATGTGGGCTGCTGGTGGTGTGACGTGAAAGAGAGCTGGGACGAGTCCGCTCATCCGCATGTCAACGCCCCGGAACTGGTACGCGCAGCCGCCGATTCCGGTGCCGGTTTTGCCGTGATAACCGGAGGCGAGCCACTGCTTCACGACCTGACGGCGTTATGCCGGGGGCTGCATGAAGCCGGGATGCGCATCCACCTGGAAACAAGCGGGTCTTCGCCGATGAGCGGTGATATCGACTGGGTCACTCTTTCCCCGAAACGTTTCAAGGAGCCGCTGGATGAGATTTTTCCGCTGGTGGATGAGCTCAAGGTGGTGGTGCTGACGCGCAAGGACCTTGAGTACGCCGAAAAAAATGCGGTGCGGTGTCCGGACAAAACCCGAAAAATGCTGCAGCCCGAGTGGGATACGCCGGAATCCATTCCGCTGATCGTGGATTACGTGAAAGCACATCCGGAATGGTCCATCAGCCTTCAGACACACAAGTTCCTGAATGTGCCCTGAGATGGCAACGCTACGGTAACGAGGCACCAGAACCCGTCTGGACAACTCTGCTTATGCGGCAGCCTTGCGCTTGCAGCAGCCTTGCGACTGCGCCGGCCCCGAATCCCTATTTTGAAAGCTTGTCGAGCAGCACGGCCAAATCGCGATCAAAATCTGTTGTTGGAACCGGTCGGAACGTCTCTCCGGTCAGCGTTTCGTACAATTCGCGATAGCGTTCATAGATGGAAATGCGCACATCGTCGGGCAGCACCGGCAGTTTCTGGTCGAGCGTTGCATGGTGGCCGCTTTCGATCAGCCATTCCCGAAGGAACTCCTTGGAGAGTTGTTTCTGGGGTTCCCCGCTTTTTAGGCGCTCCCCGTATCCATCCGTGTAAAAATAACGGGAGGAATCGGCGGTATGCACTTCGTCGATGAGTACCAGTTTGTCGCGGAAAAGCCCGAATTCGTACTTGGTGTCGACCAGTATCAGGCCCTTCTTTTGCGCCACTTCCCATCCGCGCCGGTAAAGCTTCATCGCGGTCTCGCGGATTGCAGCCCACACAGGCTCGTCAACAAGTCCTCCGGACAGGATTGCCGCATCGGAGATATCCTCGTCGTGTCCTTCTCTTGCTTTTGTAGTGGGAGTGAGGATGGGTTCGGGAAAGGCTTCGTGCTGCCGCAGGCCGTCGGGCATTTGCTGTCCGCAAAGCTCGCGTCCGCCTTCCTTGTAGACCCGCCACGCGTGTCCGGTCAGATATCCCCTGACGACCACCTCCACCGGAAGCGGCCGGCATTTCCGGGCAATGGTGACATTGGGATGCGGGACATCGATGACGTGATGCGTGCAGAGGTCTTCGACGTTGCGAAAGCCGTGCCATGCCAGCTTGTTGAGCAGCTGGCCTTTGTACGGGATTGGTTCGTTGAAGATATGGTCAAAGGCGGAGATGCGGTCGGTGGCAACGATAGCCATCCGGTCTTCATCCAGATAGTAGATATCACGCACCTTGCCCCTGTAATCCGCGGAGTGTCCCGGTGGCATCGTTTCGGTGATGCAATGCTCAAGCAGTTGCGAGCGGTCGGCCTTGGAATTCACGGGCGCTTGCTGGAGTTTCGGGCTACGAGTTTTGGTTCGATCTCACTCTGGACGACGGATGTGTCCTTATCCTTGATCATGGTCGTCAGCCGGTCAATGGACATCATGCCCACGTCATACATTTTCTGGTCGATGGTGGAAAGGCCGAGGTACTGCGCTGTTTTGATATTGTCATATCCCATGACACCGATATCCTCGGGGATACGGAGCTTGCCCTCCCGCAGCGCATGCATCACGCCCATGGCCTGGGCGTCGTTTGTGCAGAATATGGCCTCGGGAAGGCCGCCGCGCTCCTTCATGATCTGTACCGCTTCGTAACCGGCCTCTTCACTGTATCCGGAGTGTTTGCGTGTGATGCCCTTGACGAAAAAATTATCATCGAGTGGAATGTTGTACGTTTCAAGGACATCACGGAAACCTTTCTCCCTGTCGTCGGCAACCATGGATTTGCTGTGTGACCGGACCATGCCGATTTCCTTGTACCCCTGCTTGATCAGATGCTCCCCGGCCAGATATCCGCCCTTGTAGTTGTTCCAGTAAAGGTAGTTGAAATCATCGTGTTTCGCACCTACAAGTACGACGGGTATGCCGGCACTTTTGAGCCGATTGCCGATCTCCTGATCGAGATTGATAGAGATGACGAGCAAGGCATCGGGAATACCGCGATCCAGGAACATCTTGAGTGTTTCCTCCGGATTGGTCGATCCGGTGTTGTAGATGATAAAGTCCAGATCGGTGTCCTTGAGCCGGTCCTTAATGCCTTTGAGAACCTCGTTGAAGAATGGCGTGGTAAACGTCGGCAGGGCCACGGCGATGATCTGTGCTTCGCGTCGAGCCAGCTTTCTCGCATTCACCTGTGGACGAAAATCGAGCTCGTCAATGGCTTTCTGTACCCGTTTTTTTGTCTCCTCGGAGACATAAGGGGATCCGTTGAGAACTCGGGATACAGTGGAAATTGCCACATTGGCAACCCGGGCAACATCATAAATAGTTTGCTTTTTTGCCATGATTCCGTTTATTGGGCGTAAAAATATGAATTAATTAACAGTGCAGGTATGATAAGTATCAGCAGACGGCCAAACATGCCTGCGCGGATTTGATGCTTTTTCGGGGGCAATATGCCGGAAGTCTCACATAACAGAACCATATTCCGCATGATACCCTCCCGAATTTAATCTTCAATAGAAAAAAAACGAACCTAATTATATAAAGTAGGGAATTCTGCTGAATAATTACAGAGAAGTTGAAAATCAGTCCTTGCCAGACGGCCGGCCCGGATGCGTCCGGATAGAGGCCATGCTCCGCATCTTGTTCCGGAGCTTTTTGCGCTGGCACAGAGGGATTCGCTGCTGCCCGGAAAAAAGCGCGAAATGAAACCGAAACTGTTGGTGGGGAACGAAATCAGGTGAATTCGTCTTTTACTGGTTATCTTTTTAAACATCCACCAAATTAGAAGACAAATACTTTGGCATCCTGGTCCTTAAGATCGGTTTACGAACGAACTTCTCTGCACAGGGGAGTGACTGAAGAGGTCACCGAGCCTGAATTGCGCGATGCGTATGTCCACTGCCGCAACATCACCCGCAAATATGCCAAGACATTTTATCTGGCAACCCGCTTCCTCCCGCATCACAAACAGCGTAGCATTTTTGCCATTTACGGGCTTTGCCGTTTTCTGGACAACCTTGTGGATGAGGCTGAGGACCTGATAGCGGAAAATCCCGTAAAGCTGCAGGCGGTATCACAAACGCTTTCAGAGTGGAAAGAAAAGCTGCGGCACACCTACGAGGGCGAGCCGTCCGATAACCCGATCCTGCTGGCTTTTTCGGACGTGCTTCGCCGCCACGATATTGCCATCACCCTTCCTTTTGAATTGATTGACGGGGTTGCCATGGATCTGACAAAAAACAGGTATGAGACGTTTGAAGAGCTGTACGATTACTCCTACAAAGTGGCATCGGTTGTCGGTCTCATGATCAGTGAGGTCTTCGGGTACAAAGACAGGGCAGCCCTGAAGCACGCTGTGGACCTGGGAATCGCGATGCAGCTCACGAATATACTCCGCGATGTTGGCGAGGACCTGCTGCGTGACCGCATCTACCTGCCCGCAGGGGATCTCCGCCGATTCGGTGTATCGGAGGATGATCTCTTCGGCCATCGTATGAACGACGCTTTCCGGGAGCTGATGCGTTTTCAGATCGAACGCGCCCGCAGTTATTATGCCAGCGCCGACAAAGGCATCCCCATGCTGACGCCCGACAGCCAGGTCCCGGTCCGCCTTGCCCGTCACAATTATGCAAGAATCCTCGATCAAATCGAAGCTAACGACTACGACGTGTTTACCCGTCGCGCTTATCTGTCCTTAACAAGGAAGATGGTCATCCTTCCCCGTGTCTGGTGGCACACGCTTCGGTCCTCGTGAAACGCATCCACCGGAAAAAGTTTTTAAAATATCCGGCTATCCTTTAGCTTTCCATCAGCCGAACAGTCTCAGAAACACGTCACTTTTTTCAAATCCCTCTGCGATGGAAAAGACGAATCACAACTGGCAAAGCCCCAGCCTGGGAAGAAAGACCACCATTACGGTATATGGAACCGAAGGCACCCCGCTCCTGGTTTTTCCTGATAATGGGGAAAAGCGCAATGAATGGGAGGAAAACGGACTCATTGATGCGCTTTCTTTCCAGGTCGAAAATGGACATAACCGGATATACTGCATTGACTCGATCGACAAAGAGAGTTTTTTCAATACCGGGACAACCCCGCGACTGAGGATCACCCGGCACCGCCAGTTTGAATGCTATGTCATTGACGAAGTGCTTCCATTCATCAGAAAAACGGGGGATGACCTGTTCGTCATGACAGCAGGTGTCGGTATGGGCGGCTACCATGCAGTCAACATGCTGCTTAAATACCCGAGCCTGATCCAGAAAGCGATATCCATCGGAGGCAGGTTCCAGATCCGCCCGTTCATGGATGACTACTTCGACGATAGTGTCTATTACAACAACCCGCTGGAATACCTTCCCAATCTGGATGACGAGATCCTGCTCGATGACATCAGGAACACGGACATCCGACTGGTAGTTACTCCTGACGATCCGCATCTGGAAGTGAACTACATGCTCAGCGACATACTCAAGGCAAAGGCGATCGAACATATTTTTGATTACTGGATCGAAACCGGAGACCATCCCTGGGAGATCCGTGGGGATATGCTGCAGCGCCATGTTCCGTAAAATACTCGTCGCCAACCGCGGTGAAATTGCATTGCGGGTTATGCGGACATGCAGGGAACTGGGACTGCAAACCGTAGCGGTCTGTTCGGAATCCGACAAACATAGTCCCCACGCCCTCTATGCCGATGAGACGGTGCTGCTGGAAGGAAAAACGGTATCTCAAACCTATTTGAATATTGCGCAGATACTGCAGGTCGCAAGGGAGCGCCAGGCGGATGCCATCCATCCCGGTTACGGGTTTCTCAGTGAAAATGCCGGCTTCGCAGGGGCCTGCGCGAAGGAGCAGATCGTCTTTATCGGTCCCGATCCGCATGCCATACGGCAAATGGGGGACAAGACCCGCGCCCGCGAACTTATGGAGAAGGCCGGGGTGCCTGTTCCGCCGGGTGCGAGGTCACCGGTCGCAACTGACAAGGAAGCTCTGGACATAGCCCGCGAAATCGGCTATCCGGTGCTTGTCAAGGCTGCGGCCGGCGGCGGAGGAAAGGGGATGCGCATGGTTCGGACCGAAAAGGAACTGCCCGGGGCATTGAAGACCGCCCGGTCGGAATCGGCCAGCGCCTTTGGCGACGATCGGATCTACCTGGAGAAATACCTGGATGAGCCGCGACACGTGGAATTCCAGATCTTCGTCGACCGGCACGGCAATATGGTACATCTTTTTGAACGGGAATGCTCCATTCAGCGACGCCATCAGAAACTGATTGAGGAGTCGCCCAGCCCGTTTCTTGACGATGCGCTTCGTTCCGAAATGAGTGATGCGGCACTGCGTGCTGCAGGAAGCTGCGGATACACAGGTGCCGGCACGGTTGAGTTCCTGGTGGACCGTGACCGCCGGTTTTATTTTCTGGAGATGAATACCCGTCTTCAGGTGGAACATCCCGTCACGGAAATGATTACCGGGATCGATCTGGTAGCACTCCAGATCCGGGTGGCCGAAGGCCATCCCCTGCCCTGGAAACAGCACCAGATACGGCGACAAGGACACGCCATTGAATGCCGCATCTGTGCGGAAAATCCGATGGAGCAGTTTCTTCCGGCAACCGGTACCGTACAGGCGTGGCGGCCGGCTGCGGGCGCCAATATCCGCATGGATGAGGGAATCCGTGCGGGACAGCAGATCACGACCGAGTACGATCCGTTACTGGCCAAACTTGTCGTTTACGGAAACAACCGGACACAAGCCATAGCACGGATGATCCATGCGCTTGATGAAACCGTACTTACCGGATGTCCCACAACCATTCCGTTCTGCCGGTATGTCATGGAGCACCCGGCATTCAGGGAAGGCCGCTATCACACCCATTTTATACCGGAACATTTTACCGGGACGGATCTGCAAAACGAAACGCTATCCCATCCCGTTGCCATTATTGCCGGTTTACTGCACAATGAAAACAACCACGGCGGCAACTCCCGGAACCAGGCCCGCGACCATACCGGGAATAGCCGTGAAGCGACGGAAGACGAATCCGGCCCGCAATCCATAACCGGAAGTAACAGCAGCCGGAAGGGTCCGGCGAGCGGCCGTGCAGGAACAGCGTGGTGGGCGCGCCGCAAATACCGCCGCTAGTCTCGAATGAGTTTTTTTCAAGACAGCTTCACACAACTTGCGTATATTTTCCCGATGGGACATAAATATGTTACAATTTACCGGAAATCACGAAAAACAAGGAGTATTCATTTTGTCTGACAAGCAAGCATTATACAATCAGCTCAAGAAGCTGGAAACGGAGCAGAGGAACCCTGAAACCATGCATATTGACCTGGCTGATCCGCTCGAGATCGTCCGTCTGATGAACGAGCAGGACAAACTGGTCGCCGAATATGTGAGTACGAGAAAGGATCAGATCGCACAGGCCGTCACCTATACCCATGAGGCATTGGCTCAGGGGGGGCGCCTGATCTACACGGGTGCCGGTACCAGCGGCCGGCTCGGAGTGCTGGATGCGGCCGAATGTCCGCCAACGTTCGGAACCAGGCCGGAACAGGTGATAGGACTGATCGCAGGCGGACGGGAGGCTATGTTTGTTGCCCAGGAAGGTTCAGAGGATCTGCCGGAACATGGGGGAAAAGATATCGCGCATCTGAACGTTAGTGAAAAGGATGTCGTTTGCGGATTGGCAGCAAGTGGACGCACTCCCTATGTTCTTGGAACACTGGAGGAAGCAAAACGGCGTGGTGCGCGGACCATCATGGTCTGCTGCGTCTCTGCCGAACACGTTAAACTGGAGCTGAAGGTCGATGTCATGATCGATATCCCGGTGGGACCGGAAGTGATCATGGGCAGTACCAGGCTCAAAAGCGCAACGGCTCAGAAAATGGTCTGCAACATGATCTCCACCGGTGCCATGGTACGCCTTGGCAAGGTGTATGAAAACGTAATGGTGGATCTGATGCTGACCAACAAGAAACTCGTGGAACGCTCACGGCGCATCATCACCATGTTCGCTGATGTCGATTATGATGAAGCATCACGCCTGATGATGGAATCCGGTGGCAAAGTCAAGGTTGCCCTGCTCATGGGACTGGCAAAAGTGAGTCGTGAAGAAGCAGAAAAGCAACTGGAAGCACACGACGGATTTATCCGTGCGGCTTTACAGTCCTACGAAAATAAATAAAACAGGTCGGGCGCGGAACAGACACAAGGCCTCCGGCTTACAGGAACAAGTTATTGTGAGGCATTGGGATTTTATAGAAAGACGGGAAAGCGCCTATTTTTTCAGGATTCAGATTGCGGTTATCTGCTG
>SKNL01000089.1 GCA_007120555.1 Balneolales bacterium | reverse complement strand
ATTCCCCCTCCACCATTTCCGTGATGATGTGCGTGGTCTTGCCGATGGCCTGGACAATAATGACAATTGTGCCCTTATCCGGATCGGAATCCACAATGGTGAGCGGAATCCGTTCCCCCGTCGGCGTTGGACGGACGATTACAAAATTGCCCGCTTTCCGTTTCCTGGCGATCAGGGGCGCTTCCACCGTGAGCTTGGTGATGGTCGGCGCCAGCGTTTCGGTTTGAATAATATGATACACGGAATTGCTCCTTTCTTTATGATGTCACGGCTGCAACAGGATTTCCGGGATTCCCGGAACTGTCAGACAGTGATGAAATTGGAAACGAAATAATAGTTGCAATTACCAGCTGAGGATACTTCGGCTGCCCGGAAAACCCGCAAAAACGTGACAACCGCAGATAATACCGTATAAGCAATTAACTATAATGATTATCTATGTTTATTACAAACTGTCACTCCTGCAAATTGTTGTGGGAGCCGTCACAAAATGGTGGTGAACCCGTCTGCTTGCATCCGCACCAGGCTACTTTTTTTTCTTTTTCCACCTTTTCAATCAACGGGCGGAACGAGGTTGGCTTGTGCGACCCGTCACAAAAAGGTTGGTTTTTTGAAAGGCCGCAGGAACACCATGCGTACGTTCCCGGTTCTGCTTTCAATACGTAAGGTTTGTCTGCGGCGACCCTGGCTTTATCCATAGACAGCTTCTGTTGAGGTGTGATAGATTGTCGTGCTTCCCGATCAGAAAGGAAGCACGATACGGTAATCGGAAATGTACCGGAAATCTAATGCATCGGGAGCAAAATGAAAAATGGAAACGACCGGTTGGAATATTCCGTCGCTTCAGGAGCCGATAATCGGACGCACCCCGTTGATGATAAACTGTACGCCAATGGCCAGGGCGATGAATCCCATCATGCGTGTCAGTGCCGTCATACCCGTTTTTCCAAGCATGCGTGTCACTTTTCTGGATACAGCAAGCAGTCCGAATGAAGCAAGTGCCACCAGAAAAATGGCACTCAGCACTGCTGTATAGTCAAGGACCGTAGAGGACTGTGTCGAGAGCCCAAGCACAAGCGCAATGGATCCGGGTCCCGCCAGCATGGGCATGGCGAGCGGACTGAATGAGATATCCGGCTTGCGAAATGCCTCGGATTGATCCGCCGCGGTCAGTTTTCTGCCCTGGCTGTCCGGATCCAGGAGCGAATAGGCCATTTTCATGATGAGCAGGCCACCGGCAATGCGGATTCCCTCAAGGCTTATGCCAAAAAAGCTGATTATGTAGTTGCCCCCGATAAGAAACACCACCAGGATCAGCACCATGTACATGCTGGCCTTGAGTGCCTGCTGTCGACGATGTTCGTTGGTGTCCCCGTCGGTCATCGCCAGAAAGAACGGCATGGCTGCAAACGGGTTGGCTATGGATAGAAGTGAGGTAAAACTTGCAAGCAATAAGGCAAAAAATGTCATTTACGGTATTCCTGTTGACGTTGCTGTACGGGCGTGGTCGTGTTGAAATGGTTGCGCTGAAATGGTCGTGTTGAAGTGGTCACGTAGACAAGGTCGTGTTGAAGTGGTCACTTAGACATGTTCGTGCTGACGCGTTTATACTGGCGCCGCTGCACGTCTCCTCGGTGAGGGTTGTCGAAATATTATAACAAGCGACTCCAACGGATAATTTCGATGCCAAATTTATGTATATTTAGCCTCGGAATGAATTCAAAAAACACCGGATTTTTTATTGTGATATGGCTGATAAAGAGATTTCCTGGGACTCCCTGCTCGAGAAAACAAAAACCATTCTGAACGAAGCCGCTGACAGAGAGGAAGCGATGCAGCATATCTGCGCCCTTCTGCACCGCGAAGTCCCGCATTACGACTGGGTCGGTTTCTACATGGTGGATCCGCTTGCCGAAGGCCAACTCGTCCTCGGCCCCTATGTCGGCGAACCCACAGAACACATACGCATTCCGTTTGGAACGGGCATCTGCGGTCAGGCGGCCGAAACACGAAAGACGTTTATCATCAACGATGTGAAAGCCGAGTCCAACTATCTCGCCTGCAGTCCCGAAGTGGAATCCGAAATCGTGGTACCCATCATCAAAGGCAAGGAGCTGATCGGGGAGATCGATATTGATTCCGAAACAAAAGGGGTGATGACCGACCGCGACCGCAAGTTGCTTGAAGCGATCGCAGGCGAACTTGCGGAACTGTTCTGAGGAGACGGGATGCGTTTCAGATCAGGCGCGCCACTCCCGCCATTATGACGTGACACCAAAGCTGTCGCGGCATCCCAGCACACCTTTCGTGTTCATTGCCTTTCGTGTTCATGTATCAGGCAAGCAACGTCTTCAAAAACTGCCCGGTCAGGCTTGCGGGGTGGTCTGCAATCTCCTCAGGAGTCCCTTCACAGACGATGTTCCCGCCGCCAAACCCGCCCTCCGGACCTATGTCGATCACCCAGTCGGCGGACTTGATCACGTCCAGGTTGTGCTCGATGATGATCACCGAATGCCCATGGTCGATGAGCCGGTTGAACGATTCCAGCAGTTTGGCGATGTCCTCGAAATGGAGCCCGGTCGTGGGCTCGTCGAAGAAGTACAAAGTATGCTCTTTATCGGTTCGTGACAGGTATTTCGCCAGTT
>SKNL01000058.1 GCA_007120555.1 Balneolales bacterium | reverse complement strand
TTTCAGCCAAGTCTGGTATTTCAGCCAAGTCTGGTATCCTCGGTAAATCCTGCGCTACCGGCAAGCCTGGCGTTTCCCCAGGTCAGGACTCGTATCTCGGCCATTGGGAGAGTGAGGGAATGCCCTGGTCGTGAAGCTTACGCACCAAAAAATCATTGATTTTTGCCACCAGTGCGGGACCCTGGTAGATCAGGCCAGTGTACAGTTGCAGAAGGTTGGCACCGGCCGACAGCAGTTCTATCGCTTTCTTCGGAGAATCGATGCCTCCACAGGCGATCAGGACCCGGTCCTCTGGCAGCTGCCTGCGAAGTCTGGCAACGCGATTCAGCGTACCCGGGAAAAGCGGGGCCCCGCTGAGGCCGCCCTGACCGATCTGCTCCAGCTGTTCCCGGGGGGTGCGAAGTCCTTGTCGTTTTGAGGAGGTATTTGTGAGCACATAACCCTGGACGGAGTGCTCCTCGCAAACGGTGACCAGCTCGTCAGACAAAGCGTTTTTGGTATCGGGCGAAAACTTTACCAGAAGAGGCGGATCACCGTTTTTTCGTGCTTCGACGAGTCCGTCCAGCAGTTCGGTGAGCGCTTTTTTGTCCTCAAAGGTTTTGCCCTCCCGGGTATTCGGACATGAAATATTGATGGTGATATAATCGGCGGCGGTCCGGGCATAACCATAGCTTGTAACGTAATCACGAATGGCATCATCCCCGGTTATGGCCGGATCGTGGGTCTTGGCGATGTTGATCCCGCAAGGAAAGTTTTCGAAAAGATGCGGTTCTGCAGTTTTTTTATCCAGGATGTGATTGCAAACGGTTTCGGCGCCATCATTATTCAGCCCCATGCGGTTTATGAGTGCGCGGTCTTTTTTCAGGCGGAACAATCTCGGTTGCGGATTGCCGGGCGACGGCCTGGCCGTAATGCTTCCATACTCCGCGTATCCAAAACCCATGAAGCGAAGCAATTCTGTGTAGCTGGCATTTTTGTCAAAACCGGCAGCGATTCCCACCGGGTTCGGGAACCGGATCCCAAGCGCTTCCTGTTCCAGCCGGGGCCAGTTGCCGGCATACCTCTGCACCAGGCGCGGACCGACGCCTGGCAGCGAGCAGAGCGCCGTCCCGAGACGTGTGGCAACATGGTGTGCTTTTTCCGGATCCAGTTGAAACAGCAGCGGACGGATTAGGGAAGTATACATGGATTACATCATTTCCGGTTTCAAATTTTCAGGAAAATGGTGGATGGTGTCCGGCAGCAAAACATGGCGAAATCGCCCTGTTTCTTTCGCCACAATATACGATATTTGAAGGCACTCAATGAGCAGAATTATGCAGAATGCATCCACCAAAAACTTGTCATTTGATTCACCGGAAGATGTCCGCCGGTACCTGGATTCGCTTCCTTCGTTCCAGGTCCATGGTGCTGCAGCGGCGAGGCTGGGTCTGGATCGCATCCGTGAGTTTTGCTCGAAAATGGGCAATCCGCAGGACAAGGTGCCCTGCATCCATGTGGCGGGCACCAACGGAAAGGGCAGTGTGAGTGCGCTGCTTGCGCTGGTGTATGAGCAGGCGGGATACAGGTGCGGGTTGTACAGCTCCCCTCATCTGGAACATGTCACCGAGCGCATCCGCATCAATCGCCAACCCATTCCTGAAGAGTATTTCCTGCGGTTTTTTCAAAAATTCGGCGACGAGCTGCAACGTGCCGATCTGAGCTATTTCGAGATCACCACAGCGGCGGCATTCTGGTGGTTTGCGGACCAGGAAGCGGACATTGTGATTCTGGAGACGGGTCTTGGGGGACGGCTGGATGCCACCAATATCGTCACGCCCGAACTCAGCGTCATCACATCCATCGCGCACGATCATCAGGATTTTCTCGGTCGCACATTGGCGGAGATAGCCCGCGAGAAAGGGGGGATCATCAAGCCGGGGAGGCCGCTGGTGCTGGGCAAGGTACCGCCTGAAGCGCAAAAAGTGCTGGTTGAAATGGCCGGAGCGTGTAGGTCGGATGTCCACGAAGTGCGTGTGCTTAACCCGCGTCATCATTACCGGACGCGGGAAGGCCGCCCTGAATCGGTGTTCCGGATCAGGGAGGAGGACAAAACGCGCGACATTGTTTCGGATCTCATGGCCCCGGTGCATCGCTGGAACATCGCAATGACGCGGGTTGCCGTTCGTTTGCTGGAATCCGTATTTCCGGTTTCCGATGAGGTTTTTTTACATGCATATAAAAATGCGGCGGCGAGCGGGCTGTTTCGTGCCCGGTTTGAGCGGCTCCATCCCCGCCTTCCCTGGTATTTTGACGGAGCTCACAACCCGGAAGCCGTGAAAGAACTGCTGAAGACCATTCGCAGGCAAGATTGGGGCGGTCCACCCGTTATCGTTATGAGTTTGATGAAGGACAAGGCGCAAAAAAAAATGCTTCAGCCGTTTTCTGTTTTTCCAAAAAACTACTATTATAGATTGGAGATGGAGAGGGCGGCAGATATTGCATTAATCACGCCTTATATAGCCTATATACAGAGCCTGCCCCCCAAGGAAGATGAAATAGCAGAAATCTTCGCCGGGTTAACCAAACAAGTAGTAATTTTCACTGGAAGTTTTTACTTTTACGGTGTGGTCAAAAGATGGATTTCACGCATCATCAAGGCCGACTAGCTGTCTCCTTTCTCCG
>SKNL01000122.1 GCA_007120555.1 Balneolales bacterium | reverse complement strand
GAATGGCCGGTTTCCACATCAGCTCAAAGCTGCGTCCGCTTATATGCTGGTCCATCCCGTCGAAGGTGATGCTGAGCAGGATCTGGTAGGTATCGGCATCGATGGTGTAGGTGTAGAGCATCCGGCTGCCGTCGCCAAGGACAAATTCGTACTGCAGGTTGGTCTGCTCGCCGCGATCGAGAGAAATGACGGGATCGGCTGCAAGTGGCCGGAAAAGCAGCTGATCCGTCTCGATATTGTAGTTTTCAGTAGATAGAAATTCCACAGAGTAGGCGGAACGGGTCGTATCGGACATCAGTTGCACGAAACCGCCGTCCCAGCGTTCATGACGCTTGAGATGAAAGCTGGCCGGACCGCCGCCAAGATTGGTAAAGCGGGCACGGTATTCCGGGGTTTCGACCCAGGTGTAAATCGTATCAGTGACAGCCTGATAGCCAAAAACACCGAGCACAGGCCGGTCTTCGGGTGGCACAGGTTCCACATCCGGATCCCGATCTTCTACCCACCGGGGATCGGTGCGGTCTTCCAGTTCCGGCACGGTGTCGCGGGCCATGCGTTCCTGGCGCTGACGCTCCAGCTCCTCTTGGGATGGCATCGTGGTATACATCCACGCTAGCATCAGCCCGAAGATCAGTACAAATCCGATTACAGTATTGCGATCCAAAATAGTTGCAGTTTAAAGGTCGGTGGATGATGTGGTTGGAACCGGGTTCTGCCGGAGTTCCTTGTGCGATGATTTGCCGTGGCGTTCACACGTGCAGCTGCTTCTCTTTGCGGGGACCGGATCTTCTCCGCCGGCACTCCAGGGATGGCAGCGCAGGATGCGCCATGCAGCCAGTCCGGTGCCCTTGAAAGCACCGTGAATGCTAAGGGCTTCCAGTGCGTAATGACTGCAAGTGGGATAATAACGGCAACTGGTCGGGAAATAGGGTGAAATGAAAAACTGATACCCTCGTACAAGAAGTATGAGAAACGTACGTGCGGCTTTCTGCATCAGAGAGGCGAGGCGGTGCAGCAGATCCATCATAACACGGAAGGCATTCATGATGCTGCTGATTCCTCTTTCATTTTCTGTTGAACTGCGGTAAGCAGACGTATGCAATCCTGCTCGATCATCGGGTAGGGAGTGCCGGCTTTTTTAGCAATAAAAATTCCCTGAAACCCGATTGATCCTGATTCAGCGATATCTCGCACAAGGTGTTGATGCTGCCGGTAAGCTTCCCTCATACGGCGTTTGATCAGATTGCGTTCGTGTGCTTTGCCAAGACGTTTTCCTGCAATGAATCCGGCCAGGCACGTGCCTTTCTGGTCGGGAAACAATGCATAGCGCAAATCCATGCGGCGCTCACGGAGTGCCCTTCCGCTGCGGAACAGACGCCTCACGGAATCTCTTCCGCGCAGAATCCGGGAACGTGGCAACAGATAATTCCGCCCTGTCCTATTTGCGGAATTTTTCATCACTGACGGTCAACTTGTGTCGACCCTTTGCCCGTCGCCGCTTCAATACATTGCGTCCGTCCGCATCTTCCATGCGGGCTCGAAAACCGTGAGTGTTACGGCGGCTGCGCCGGCTCGGTTGATATGTTCGCTTTGTCATCTGGGTGGAATATTAATCGTTCTGACTGTCAAATTTAACAAAGACCCTAAAAATACAAGTTTTTCATCAAAGATTAAACAAAGAAATACAGGCTATTTTTGCTGTCTGTTCGTTTGAAGGAAAGCGAACTGTAAACGGCAAGTTGAACGAGCCTTGATTTAGCCGTACTTTTACAGATTGTGATAACATCGAAAAAAAAAGCCAGAAGGCTGATATGATAGATAAAATTTTTGCAGGCATTTCAAAAATAATGGGCTCCAAGAGTGAGCGCGACATTAAGAAGATCCAGCCGATCGTCGACGAGATCAAGACTTATGAAGACGAGGTGAAGCAGCTCACAGAAGAACAGCTCAAGGCCAAAACCGACGAATTCAAGCAGGAAATTAAAGAGGCTACGGCCGGGACCCAGAAGAAAATCGATGAAATCAAACACGAACTGAATGTGATCCACACCGGCGATCCCGGAGAAATCGACAAAAGAAGCGAGCTGGAGGCCGAACTCGAGTCGCTGGACAAGGAGTGGCTGGACATTGCCGAGGAAGTCCTGGACGATATCCTTCCGGAGGCGTTTGCCGTCCTCAAGGAAACCTGCCGCCGTTTTGTCGGAAAGAGCTGGAAGGTGGCCGGCACCGAAACAGTGTGGAACATGATCCCTTACGACGTACAGCTGGTCGGTGCCGTAGCACTGCATCAGGGCAAGATTGCCGAAATGAAAACGGGTGAGGGAAAGACACTCGTGGCCATTTTCCCCACATATCTCAATGCGCTGGTCGGACGCGGGGTGCATATCGTGACCGTCAACAGCTATCTGGCGCAGCGCGACGCCGAGTGGAACGAGCCGATTTTCAACTTCCATGGGCTTCGGGTGGATTGCGTGGACCGCTACGAACCCAATTCCGAGGAGCGCCGGCGTGCCTACCGGGCGGATATCACCTATGGCACCAACAACGAATTCGGATTCGACTATCTGCGCGACAATATGGTCATCAGCAAAGACCAGCTGGTGCAGCGCGGTCACCATTTCACCATCGTGGATGAGGTCGATTCCGTGCTCATCGATGAGGCCCGGACCCCGCTCATCATCTCGGGTCCCGTCCCCCAGGACAATCAGAACCAGAAATACACCGAGCTCAAGCCGAGGGTCCAGCGCCTTGTTGAAGCACAGAAGAAGCTGATCGCCAAATTCCTCCAGGAGGCCGAAGAAGCGCTGGAGCAGGGCGATGAGCAGAAAGCCGGTCTGGCCCTGTTCCGGGCCCGCCGCGGCTTCCCCAAAAGCAATAAGTTCATGAAGATGATGCAGGAACCCCGGCTGCAGAAACTGACCCAGCAGACCGAGTACCTGTATCTGCAGGACCAGGGCAAGAACATGCATCTGGTGGACGAAGCCATGTACTACGCCGTGGACATGAAGCAGAACACCATCGAGCTCACCCAGATGGGCCGTGAGCTGATCACCCCGTCCAGCGAGGACAAAGACTTCTTCGTAATCCCCGACATGGGAACGGAAACATCCGTTATTGAAGAGGAACTGGACAATAAAGAGCGTGAGCAGATCGCAGAAATTGAAAACAATCCCGATTTCAGCGAGGATTACAAAGAGCAGCAGATCGAAAAAGTCCGCGAGGATGTCAAAAAAGAGCGGTCGGACCGCATGTCGGAGCTCTACCGAGTCTTTTCCGAGCGCAGTGAGCGTATCCACTCGGTAAACCAGCTGCTCAAGGCCTATACCCTGTTTGAGCGGGACGATGAATATATCGTTTCCGACGGAAAGGTCCAGATCGTGGATGAGCACACCGGACGGGTGCTGTCCGGACGCCGTTATTCTGACGGTCTCCATCAGGCCATTGAGGCCAAGGAGGATGTGAAGGTGGAAGCGGCCACCCAGACCTATGCCACCATCACCCTGCAGAACTACTTCCGGATGTATCACAAGCTGGCCGGCATGACCGGTACGGCCATCACCGAGGAGGGTGAGTTTTTCGAAATTTACAAGCTGGAAGTAATCGAGATCCCGACCAACGTTCCGATACTGCGGAAGGATCATGAAGATCTGGTCTACCGCACCAAACGGGAGCGATACAACGCGGTGGTCGAACGGGTGCGCGAGTATCACGAACGCGGACAGCCCGTGCTGGTCGGTACCACGAGCGTGGAGGTTTCCGAAATGCTAAGCCGCATGTTCAAGCGTGGGGGTATCCGCCATAACGTGCTGAACGCCAAGCAGCACAAAAGCGAGAGCGAGATTGTTCGTGACGCCGGGCAGAAAGGTTCGGTGACCATCGCCACCAACATGGCGGGACGCGGAACCGATATCAAGCTGGGCGAGGGTGTCCGGGAACTGGGCGGCCTGGCCATCGTAGGTACCGAACGGCACGAATCGCGCCGCATTGACCTGCAGCTCCGCGGCCGCTCCGGGCGCCAGGGTGATCCCGGAGAGACGCAGTTCTTCGTCTCCCTGGAAGACGACCTTATGCGCCTGTTCGGTTCAGAGCGGGTAGCCAATGTGATGGACCGCCTCAAGTTCGAAGAAGGCGAAGTGATCCAGCATCCATGGGTTTCCAAGACGCTGGAACGGGCCCAGAAGAAAGTGGAGCAGAACAACTTCAGCATCCGAAAACGCCAGCTGGAGTACGATGATGTGCTCAACAACCAGCGGAACGTGGTCTACGGATACCGCCGGAAGGCGCTGCTGGGCGAGGGCCTCAGCAGCATGCTCCTGAACATGCTTGAGGATATGATCTCCGCCATTGTCAACGAGCTCTATCCGGAAGGCGATTACGACGGCATCCGCGAGCGTGTGCTGCGGCAGCTGGCCGTCGACGTGGAAGTGGACCGTGAGAAATGGTCCAACCTGCGTGAGGACGGGGTCATCGACCTGATCTTCGAAGAAGCCGTCAAAATCTATCAGCAAAAAGAAAAACGGCTGTCCGAGCCCTTTTACAAAGTCATCAAACAGGTGCACGAAAACGATGTGCCCAACAAGCCGACCAACGTCCAGATCCTGTTCACCGATGGGGTGAAGCGGATGCGCGTGGTGGTGGGGATCGAGGAAGCCGTCGCCAACGAGGGCCGCGAAGTGGTCCGCGCGCTGGAACGTTCGGCCGTGCTGGCCGTGATCGACGAACGCTGGATGGAGCATCTGCGCGACCTGGATTCGGTCAAGCAGGGCGTTGGCCTGCGTGCTTTCGGCCAGAAAGATCCGCTGCTGGAATACAAGCGCGAAGCATTCAACATGTTCACCCAGCTTCTGGAGGACATCAACAACGACGTGGTTTCCATGATCTGGCGCGCCGTGCCGGAAGTGGCAGCGGACCCGAACCAGCTTCAGCGTGCCCGCCAGCCGGTCAAAAGCCGGGTGGATATGGAAAAGCTCCGGACACAGCACGAATCGGCGGATAATATGGGACTGCGGTTCGGCGGCGGTCCCGAAGGCGGAGATGCCCAGCGGGCCGCAGCGGCGGCGGGGCGTGGCGAGAAAGCAAAACGCCAGCCGGTCGTTGTTGAAGAGCGGGTCGGGCGAAACGACCCCTGTCCCTGCGGTTCCGGCAAAAAATACAAGCACTGCCACGGAAAGTGAGTGCCAGGGATGTACAGACAGGAAACCGGGACTTGTTGCGTATTGCCCTGGATGAAATGCTACAGCAGCAACAGACCCTCATTATAACAGTCAACACGCCCGAAACCGGGCTTCCTGTTACGTATAGCTTTTTTCCAGAATGTTCCGGATGGTCCTTTTGAACAGTGTCATGTCCACGGGCTTGACCATATAGGCTACAGGATTGGTGGCACGGGCCCGTTTGCGGGTGCTTTCATCAGAATTTCCTGTCAGGTATAAAACGGGGACATCCGTGAAACCTCTGATCTGCTCTATAGCCTCTACGCCATCCATCACTCCTATAAGTTTGATATCCATCAAAACGAGATCAGGAAGGATTTTTCTGATTTTTTCTACGGCTTCCTCTCCGCTGTTTACCTTTGCTGCGACATGATATCCCATCCTGGTAACTTGCTTTTCAAGCAGCAAGGACAGGATCAAGTCGTCTTCAACGATAATAATTTGCTTCATAATTGTTGGAATAGTGAGATTCTGACACCCAAGGGTAATTTTTTGGCATGCAATCGGAACCAGATGATTACTTCACATTTATCGGCAGGAAAATCCCGTAATTAAGCCGCCAGGGAGATATCTTTCGGTAAAGTAATGTTTTTTTGTGTTTAAACGACAATATGGATTTCACTTTGAGAGTCTTTTATCTTATTTTTTGGAGCAAAAGGATTATTTTTTCTTTGCACCTCCCGGAAGTTATTATCTTCAGGACAAATCTGCCAAACTATCATAATTATTAAATATGGTGCTATCTAAAGCGTGTACATACGGCATACTGGCCTCTTTGTATGTGGCAAGGGAAGCTAACAGATCAAAGGATTATGTTTCTATCGGACGCATGAGCAAGGAGCTTAACATATCCTTCCATTTCCTTACCAAAATACTGCAGCAGCTTACATCGGCAGGAATACTGACCTCAATGAAAGGTCCTAAAGGAGGAGTGGCACTCAAACGCAACCCGGGAGAGATCAGCCTGGTTGATATTGTTGTTGCAATTGACGGAATGGGCCTGTTTACTGATTGCCTGCTGGGGCTGCCTGGCTGTGGTGAGCAAAAGCCGTGTCCTGTCCATGATGAATGGGCAGGAATCCGCGCCAATCTGTTTCATACTTTTCGGGATAAAAACCTGGCGGAAACGGCACAACGCATCGATGAGCTGAATTTAAGATTCAGTCTGCCGGAGTTTGCAGACCAGTGATAGATCCCGGCGGCTGATTGTCACAACTCAAATGGCGGGTCAGCCCAGCCAGGCGGATCAGGCTGGGTTTAAGCGGGAAGTCAATAATTCAGTATTTCATTAATGGTCTTCTTGAGGAGGAGCATGTCAACCGGTTTAACGATATACGCTACAGGTCTGGATGCGTGGGCACGCCTCCTGGTTTGCTCATCACCGTTACCCGTCAGATAGAGTACCGGAACATCCGAGAAATCCCTGATTGTCGAAATGGCATCAACCCCGTCCATCTCACCTGCAAGTATGATATCCATAAGTACGAGGTCGGGATTTTTCTCTTTGATCATTTCAATAGCATCTGTTGCATTGTTTGCCTTCCCGGCAATTTCATACCCCATAAGCTTTATCTGCATCTCCAACTGCAGGGATAGAATCAAATCATCCTCAACAATGAGAACTTGCTTTTTATTACCGGTATTTTCGTGAGCTTTTTGCAAGGAAGAAGAGCCTTTCTTTTTAAAATTGTATGATTGACCTGAAATCACCATAATTAATATCATTGCAGAGATGCCAATACCTGTATCTCTATGGTAATAGGTAATAAAAAAAAACGGAAATCAACCACTGTTTTGTGATTAATTCGAAAAAGTGTTACTTGAAAAGACCGTTATCGGATCAAGAAACGATTAGTTAACTGCTTTCTGCACTTTAACGTTCATGGTATTGGCATTCCGTATCTTAAGCAGCCGGTTTAATTGGATATTTGGAAAATATCAGAGATCTTATTAAGATACAAGAGTCTTATGTCATATTATATATTTCCATCATACAACACACATATATTATGAATAATCTATCACATAGCGATGAAATAATTCTGGATGTGCGCGACATGAATTGCGAAGTACGTTGTCCTTTGGTGAAACAGACTTACAGTAACCTGAATCCGGGTGAATCGTTTGTACTTGTGCATGCCTTTGAGCCGCTGCCTTTAAAAAATAAACTTGAAAATTTAACAGAGCACGAAGTTGGATGGGAATCTCTTGAGCGAGGGAACGGATTCGTAAAAGTGCGTATTGGCAAGATTGCAAGAGTTAAAAGCTAATGATTTCGCCTCATAAAGAGATTGCTGGTGCAGCAGACCAGGAAGTCCGGCGCAAGGTGACGTCCAGGCTTCGCGATATCATCGATCCCGAAATCGGGGTGAATATCGTGGATCTGGGTCTGGTTTACGACATTGTTATTGAAACGGACATCCATTCACAGGAACGGAAACTGACAGTGAGCTACAGCACCACCACGCCGGGCTGTTCGGCATTGGCTACGGACTGCCGTACGCGCTGCTCAATGTATTTCTGGTAGCGAGGATCCTGGGGGATGTGTTCTGGATCCCGGCATGGCGAACGGCCGGCGCCTGGGGGAATGTGGTGGCCATTCTGCTGTTTCTGCTGGGGATCCTGATCGGGGTGGTGGCGACGGCATGGAGAAAAACACATCCACCAGTTACATTAACCCGACCCTTAGAACCCGACCCTGAAAACCCGAGTCTTAAAACTTGAAATAACAATCTGTTCAGCTGACTCAACGTCGATACGTGTCAATAACCGCTTTTGTCGCATATTACCGGGTATCAACTATTTGTTGCGGATTGCCCATATGTTCAGGCAAACAATCTATTGCAGGTTGGCTTTATACTACAGTTCGTCCAAGCCTGTTCATCCCGGCCAGGATCCAGATGGCGGATCCGGCGCTCAGCATGCCGGTCAGCAGGATGGCCAGGTTCAGGTCGAACAGATCCGCGATGATGCCTGAGAAGATGGCGCCAAGGGCATAACCCCCGTCCCGCCAGAGCCGGAAGACGCCCACGCTTTCGGCACGGTCCTCCGGGTGGGTAAGGTCGGCAATGGCGGCCAGGAAGGTCGGGTAGACCATGGCCGTGCCGGTACCCAGCAGCGCCGCCGCCGCTATGAATGCGCCATAATTTTCCAGATTCACAAAAAGCAGGAGGCTCAACCCCTGAAGGAGCATCCCCGACCATAACATGTGCTTGCGGCCGGTGTAGTCGGATAGCTTGCCGGTAACCACCTGGAGGATTCCCCAGAAAGCGGGATAAACGGCCGCCACGACACCGATCTGACTCAGCGAGAGTCCGGCCGCCGCCAGGAACATGGGGAAAGCGCCCCAGGCCATGCCGTCCTTGAAATTGGTCATCATGCCGGCCTGGGAGACGGCCATCAGGTTACGGTCGCCCCAGGAGACCTCGCGGAACAGGTTTTTTTTCCGGTGTTCACGGACGGAGTTTTTGGATTCGTAGGCCACAAACGGTGCGGTGTCGCGGATCAGCAGCAGGGACATGCCCAGCCCCAGGAATGCCAGCACAATGCCCAGGAAGAACGGCCAGGGACGCAGGCCGAATTCGGCGGCGATCCACCCGGTCAGGAAAGCCACCACGGCCACCGCCACGTATCCGGCAAACTCGTTCAGTCCCATGGCAAGCCCGCGGTCCTTCTCGCCGGCCAGATCGATTTTCATGATCACGTTGGCCGACCATGCCAGCCCCTGGTTGATCCCCAGGAAGAAGTTGGCGGCCACAATCCAGTTCCAGTCCGGCGCGTACATCAGCATGAACGGCACGGGGATCCCGAACATCCAGCCGGTGACGAGCATTTTCTTGCGGCCGAACTGCTGGGCGAACCGGCCGGCAAAGTAGTTGGATACGGCCTTGGTGATCCCGAAAACGACGATAAAGGAGAAGATGGCTGAACGGGCGGCGATGCCGAAATCCGTTTCGGCGATCTCGGGCAGGATGGTGCGTTCGAGTCCGACCATGCCGCCCACGAAGGCATTGATCAGCACAAGAAGGGAAAACTGCTTCCAGTTGCGTTTCAGGCCGGGGATGCTGTTGGACATGTTTTGGAGCGATTCACCTTTTGAAAGGTTGTCTGGGTATCAATCAACTGGAATTAACTGCTATTGGCTACTGGTCAGGCGATCGGCTACCGTTCTCATCAGAGCGGAATGGTCGGAATGTCTGCGATAAATTTTCATTGCAACTTCTTCCAGGTAGGAGTGTGAAGTCAAATTGCGGTCGTCTATCATCTGCAGTACCTGTTCCGCTTCGTTGTTATCAAGAAGGCCCAAGGTTGCAGCAGTACGGATGCAATTTTTCGGGGAAGCGCAATCCAGCCCTTCAGAAACCCGCAGCCACACTTTGATCGTTTTCCAAAACAGTTCCACGGTGTATTTAAAGCGTTGCAATGTTGCATCTCTCAAAATGACAGAATAAGGTTCGTCTTTTAAAGCTTCGAGGCTTTCTAGTGCTGCTGAAAAATTCTTAAGGTTCCTGTTCAGTTTTTCCAAATCAAAACACCCTTTTATGTCGCGATTTCTATGAGAGAGGCCGGCGCATCTTCATGCCATACTATATCAACATTTCTGGTGATGTTGGAATCGTCAATATCCTCCCGAAAATGGCTGATCCGGGTGCGTTCATTCTGGCTGGAAACAATGAGCAAATCTATATCCGAAGATGTGACCATGGCATTTTCTGCCGCCGAGCCGAACAGATAGCAGCGCGCACCAGGGTTGCGAAAGTGCTTGGCAAGCAACCTGATGATGATGTCGTACTCTTTATCAGGGATATTTTTATCTGATACAGACATATAATGCGCCAGTGTTGAAGACGCTGGAGTGCGATTCTGCTTCCTACATCCAATGGTTTATAGATGTAACGGGAGAACAATCACGGATAAATCACACCAGGTCGTAATTGTAATCCAAGATAGCAAAGGTGCTCGTAAGAATCACCGGTGGCTGTAATATTCACCCTGCAGCCGAAGCACTATGGCAACCAGAGATTGGCTTGTTAAAAACTTTGCAGAGAGAATCAGATACT
>SKNL01000257.1 GCA_007120555.1 Balneolales bacterium | reverse complement strand
TCGGTCGATATGCTTCCCGAGGCGGTGAACACACGGATATCGGTGTCGGCCACCCGACGGTCCTGCACACCCTGGCCAAAGGCCTGACCCACTCCCGCGCAAAGGATCAGTAGAATGGCCGAGGCAGGGACCGCACATCCCATCCGGCTGAAAAAAGCTAAAACAGGCTTACCGGTTACAAATTGGGCAGGATCCTGATGTGAGGCACTAACAGGTTTTGTTTGCATTGGCCATTTATCCCCTCCGAATTCATAAAATGAATACCGAAAATAATAACAAACCCACTACATTTTTACTGCTATTACACAGATTCTGCTGTTGATGAGACAACCAACACTAACCATACTATCAAAAGCTAACCAATTAGGATGAAAAAATATATCTGTTAAAAAATTTTAATAAATGTCTGCATCCTCTTAATAATATTAATATTCATGTTACATGGACGCCATCTCGCATGGTAATCATTATCCATTCCGAAGGTTCATTCATCAATTCTCAGGCAAAGTCCCAGCAAAAAATACCACACCACCAGCGCTGCCAGGCGGCTGGTCTGGTCATCCCGGTCAAAGAACGGATTGACCTCCACCACATCAAGGGACAGAACAGAACCGTTTTCCCCGGCCGCCCGGGCCGCCTCCAGCAGCACCGATTTTGAAAGGCCGGACGCACAGGGCGCGCTCACCCCGGGGGCCTGTGACTGATCCACGGAATCCATATCCAGCGTAAGCAGCACAGCCGGGCCGTCATCCCTGCCTCCATTCAGTTTCCGCAGTTTTTCCAGGACGCTCTTTGTGCCGGTCTGGTCCGCAAAAGCGAACTCTCCTCCAACCGATCTTATATACTCAAGATGCTCGCGTGCAACGGATTGCGGCTGAAGTCCCATCACATGATAGGACAGGCACCGGCTCTCCTCATCCTCCAGGATCTGGCGGAACGGACTTCCCGAATGACCTGCTCCATTTTCAAGCGGGCGCACATCGCAGTGGGCATCGATATTGAGGATGTGGTGCGGCTGCTGCGCCTTGCGATACGCCCGGGAATGCCCGTACGTGGTTTCGTGTCCGCCCCCGAGGACGATCACCGGAACTTTCCTGGCAATCCACGGCGCAATTCGCGATGCCAGCTCCTCCTGCATCTCCTCCATCCTGCCCTGCGGAATATCGCCCACATCCCTGCCACGACGCAGCACATCGACAAAGGCATCCCACATATCCACCGGCGGCGTCATTTTAGACAAATACTTCCGGATCAGCGGCGGTGCCTGCGATGCACCGGGCCGACCGCCGTTGCGGATCACCCCTTCGTCCACAGGACACCCGATCATGACGAAAGAAGGTTCCTCACCGCTTTCCTTCAGATCGATCTCCGCATCCCCCAATTGCAGCAAATCCGCTATCCTCAAATCATTTTCACCCATATTATCCCTGCCAGTTGTTGTTATTCTATTCCATTGCCGCAACACACTCGCCGCCCGCCCAGACACGTACGGCACAGTTTGGCTCGAAGTGGTACATCCACTGGTTGATCGGCGCATGATCCGGACCGGCTTCATCACCAAATTGTTCCGGATGCCCGCCATCCGACGCGTCATGACCAGCCCGATAGTTACGTCCTTCTGCATCACCAGCCACCTCTATCTCCACAAAATCGGCTTTCTTACCGGCCTCCACCGAACCGGTGACACCGTCCAGTCCCAGCGCCGCCGCCGCGTAGATAGTCGCCCCTTTGAGCACCTCGGCCGGTGACATGTGCTGGAGCGTGCACGCCAGGTGCATGGCCAGTGGCAGATGGTAGCTTGGTGCCGATCCCGGATTGAAATCGGTGGATACGGCCACCGGCACACCCGAGCTGATGAGCTCGCGCGCCGGCAGCGGCTGCTTGCGCAGATACCAGGTTGCCAGAGGCAGACTGACGGCGATGGTCCCGGCATCTTTCATCGCCGCAATGCCCTTGTCCGAAATGCACTCCAGATGGTCGGCCGAAATAGCGCCAACCTCGGCGGCAAGCTCCGCACCTCCGGCCGCAGTGAGCTGATCCGCATGGATTTTGGGGATGAGTCCGGCCTCGCGGGCGACGGTCAGTATTCGCCGGGCCTCCTCCTGCGTAAAAGCAGGGACATCGGCAAACACATCGCAAAATGTGGCCAGTTTCTGTTCCGCGACCTCCGGTATAATCTCATCGATAACCAGTGACACATACCCGCCCCGGTTGTCATGGAACTCGGGCGGAATGGCGTGTGCGCCCAAAAAGGTACTCATGATGCGGACCGGCGACTGCATCCTTAGCCGTTGATAGACCCGGAGCTGCTTCAGCTCATCCTTAAGCCGCAATCCGTAGCCGCTTTTGCACTCGATGGTCGTCACACCAAGGGACATCATACGGTGCAGCAGCCCGGCGCTTTTATCCAGAAGTTCGTCCTCGGATGCTTCGCGCGTTGCTTTCATGGTGCTAAGAATGCCCCCGCCGGCCGCGGCAATCTCCTCGTAGGTTTTCCCGAGCGACCGCATTTCAAATTCATCGGGACGCCATCCTCCAAATGCCAGATGCGTGTGGCAGTCCACCAGCCCCGGTATCACCAGGCGTCCGCCGGCATCAAATTCCTCGGTCTGTTCAGGAAGCGGCATGGGTTCGGACTCATCGGAGCCGGATTCGCCGGATTTACCGGATTCGCCGG
>SKNL01000057.1 GCA_007120555.1 Balneolales bacterium | reverse complement strand
TTGCCGGTGAAGCCGGTGTGCCGTTCTACAGCATCACCGGATCCGACTTCATGGAAATGCTCGTCGGTGTCGGGGCAAAACGCGTCCGCGAAATGTTCAAGAACGCCAAAGAAGCCGCTCCAGCCATTATCTTTATCGATGAGCTGGACTCGATCGGCCGTCGTCGCGGAGCCGGACTGGGTGGCGGACACGATGAACGGGAGCAAACCCTTAACCAGCTGCTCTCGGAAATGGACGGCTTTGAAGCCAATGAAAGCGTTATCGTAATGGCAGCCACCAACCGTCCCGATATCCTCGACAAGGCACTGCTGCGCCCGGGCAGGTTTAACCGAAGGGTAGAAGTCGGCCTTCCCTCGCAGGATGACAGGGTCAAGATCCTGCAGGTCCACGCCCGCAACAAACCCCTTGCCGACGATGTCGACTTTGAAAGCGTCTCGCGGGGAACCCCCGGTTTCAGTGGCGCCGACCTGGAAAACCTGCTCAACGAAGCCGCCATGTTCACTGCCCGCCACGACCGTGATAAAATCACTCAGCGGGATATCGATATGGCCCGCGACAAGATCATCATGGGCCTGGAACGCCGCGGTGTGATCCTCGACGATGAAGAACGGCGCCTGCTTGCGTATCATGAGGCCGGACACGCCATTGTTGCCGCCGCTCTTGACAACACGGACCCTGTCCACAAAGTCACCATCATCCCCCGCGGACAGGCCATGGGGGTCACGCAGCAGCTCCCCGAACGCGACCAGTATCTGTACCGCAAGGAACACCTGCTCGACCGCCTGGCTGTGATCATGGGTGGAAGGGCCGCCGAGCGCATGATTTTCAACACGGCCACAAGCGGTGCCGAAAATGACCTCAAACAGGTCACCAAACTTGCCCGAAAGATGGTCCTGGACTGGGGAATGAGCGAGACCTTCCGCTACACCGCTCTGGGCGGACAGCGTGATGAAGTATTCCTGGGAGAACAAATGGCCTCACAGCGGGAATACAGTGATGAGACAGCAAGGGAAGCCGACCGCGCTGTGGATGAAATCCTCGAGGAAGCATACGGCAGGGCAGAGGAGGTGCTGAAAAAACACCGAAAAGCGTTCGACCGGCTGGCGGAACTGCTGCTCGAAAAAGAGGAGGTAATGGGGAATGAGATCCTGGAACTGGTAGGCAAAAAGCCGCGCGAACCGAAAAAGACAACCGAGGCCGGAAGCATCGGCGGACAAAACGGATCACGCAACAACCGGAAAAAAGCCGAACAGGAAGATACCGGATCCGGGGAGAAAGGCGACGACGGGAAAGAATCGGATAAAGAAACCGGCGAAGAGTCCAAAAAAACAACTGGAAAATCTCCTGAAGATTCTTCTGCGGATGCTTCGGACGGCAGTGACCGCAAAGATGGCAGGAAGAAGTCTACTGATGGCAGAAAGTCGACCGGCTCCGGAAAAAAGCCTACGGATGGCAGAAAATCTTCTGCCAAGAATTCCGGAAAGAAGAAAACTGAAGAGGAAGAATCCGTCGGGAAGGATTCCACGGATAAAAAGTAACCAGGCCGGATTCACTTCAATCATCTGCGTCTCCTGGCAGCCTGAAATCCGCGTGCCTGATGAATAACAGCTACCAGCGTGTTATCAGCCACACAATCAGCAGAATCACGAAAATCCAGGCCATGATCATGCGCCCTTTGTGCTCCGGCGGAAATTCATAACCGCAATAGGGACACACTTCTTCCTCCGTGGATGATTCCAGGGCACAGGAAGGACACTCGCGTGTGGTTTCTTTGGATCCGAACATGCCCAAAAGTAAGCATCATACGACAAACCTGGAACCGCAATTTCTGAAATAACAGATTCAACATTCATTTGCCGTACAACCCTTTCCTCTGATTTCTCTATTTTTGCAGGATGGAATCACTCATATTTATAGACAATGCAGACCGGACCGACCCGGCGTTCAACCTGGCTCTGGAGGAGTATGTCCTGCGGCACATGGATCCGGACCGTGACTACCTGCTGCTCTACCGGAACGAGCCATCCGTGATCGTGGGGCGCAATCAGAACGTGCTGGAAGAAATCCACGATTCCTACACCCGGGAAAAGGGCATCCCGATCCTGCGGCGGCTCTCGGGCGGCGGCACAGTCTATCATGACCCGCAAAACCTCAATTTCAGTTTCGTCACACGCTACGAATCTTCCCGCCTCCACAATTTCCGTTTTTTCAATGCTCCCGTGGTCCGTATCCTGCGAACCCTTGGTGTGCCGGCCGAAATGAATGACCGCAATGACATCCTTGCCGGCGGACGCAAAATCTCCGGCAGCGCCCAGTTTTCATCAAAAGGCCGGATGTACAGCCACGGAACCCTGCTGTTCAACTCCGAACTGGAGGAACTCGACCAGGTACTTTCCGTCCGGATGAAACAGATCCGGTCCAAAAGCCACAAATCGGTCCGCAGCGTGGTTGCCAATATCTCGGAATTCCTGGACCGGCCAATGAGCGTGCATGCATTCCGTGACTATCTTCTCCAGGAGCTGATCCGGGATGGACTGGTTGGCTCTCAGTACATGCTCTCGGATTCGGACCTGGAGAAGATCGGCGAGCTTCGCGAAGCACGGTATATCCGGTGGGAATGGAACATAGGCCGATCACCAAAATTCAAGGTGAGCCGCAGCCGTATTGTGGATGGCGTCTCTTTGTCGGTGGATCTGGTTGTCAGCAAGGGCCATATCGAAGAAATCGCACTGCAATCAGAGCTGGTTGCACATCATGCCGCAGGCCATCCGGATATGAACTCTTCTTCCGTGGATGATTTTCCAGATTTGACCGTGGTAAGCAACGCCCTGAGGGGTATCCGATATGACCCGCAGACTGTTCTTTCCGGCATAAGGGATGCCTGGAGCCATGACCTGAGCGGGAACGCCACGGCCATCCGCGCCGAAACAGTTGTATCATTGATTTATGGCGAAGATCCTGAGGAAACGGATCGGTAGACCTGCTGGTACAAGAAATACAAACAAGAAATACCCTACCTCGTAAAGATCCATGCCTCCGGATTCGACCGCGCGCGTACCTGCGCCATTGCCTGCTCGGCCTGCTCCCTGACCGGATATCCACCATACGCTACAATATAAAAGCCGCGCTGCGGATCGTTTATAATGGACGCCCTGTCGTAGCCGTCGGCCCTGACCTGCTCGAGCAGGCGCCCGGCATTGTCCCGGTTGCGGAATGCTCCTGCCACCACAAAATAGCGCGCCTGGTCGGCATCCGCCGGTGAGGGAGCGGCAGCTTCAGCCGGATCTGCAACCTCCGGTGCGGCGGGACGTCCCGCTAGTGTTTCGATCTGTGACTGAAGCTGATCCATACGGTTCTGCAGCTGTTCCAGTTTCAGGTCTTGCGTATCAAGCTGCTGCTGCTGCGTGGTATTGATCAGCTCACTGAATTCGGTCAAATTGGCAGTCAATGATTGCATCCTCCTCGCAAGCTCTTCCTTGATCCTATCACTGCGTTCGATCTGCTGTTGCAGTCTTGCCAGTTCCTGGTCGTAGGAGGCGGAGGGAGGTGCCGTGCTCCGGTGAATCCGCTGACGCTCCTGCCAGTCCATGTGGCGCGCTTCAGAACCCCCCAGCTTGATCGTGATGCCCGCGCTGGTATTTACAAAGGAATCGCCTCCGCTGATGAATCCGATGCGCGATGCCCCCGGCATCCGTTCATATCCATCGAGCAAATCACTGTCCGAGTGGTTGAGCTCTGTCTGCAGAAACAGGTCGATGCGGCGGTTTAGCCGTAACGACGTTCCCGCACCAACATTCAGTATCAGGGCATTTCCGGTGTAATTGGTCCCGACATAGCCGGGCAGCTCCCGGTTGGTGATGCGCACGTCGTTGCGCATCAATTGGATTCCGGTTGTAGTGTACAGCCCGAACCGGTCAGTGAGGCCGGAAGAACCGCTTAACATCCGCAATACATTAACCCTGGCACCAACTCCGCCCAAAAAGTAGTCATTGGAATACCCCGCCTGGTCCCTGACCGTTTCCGATGCCCGAAAGGCCCCGACGCCTGCCGAGGCGTAAAGCGATACCAGCGAATTCATCGAATACCGAAGTTGAAAAACACCATGTCCGGTTGGACGGGACTCAAACGTGAAATGCGCAATGGTTACCCCGCCCTTCAAATCAAGGCTCCAGTTGGATGATTCCCCACTGGCCAGTGCAGAGCGGACCGGCAGGACCTGCAGCAACCCCGCAAACAAAACGACCAGACAAGTCACCCGCAGAACTGCCACCATAACGGCAAGCGGGTTTTTTTTAAAAAAGACAAGGTTGCACATACTGTTGCACGCTTATTTTACATAGACCCATGACTCTGGATTCACTTCGGCACGTATCCTGCGCATCTCCTCAAGGGCCGCATCCTGCGAAGTATGACCGCTGTAAGCCACAAGATAGTAATTCCTGCGCCTGTCCTGCTGAACGGTTGCCTGATCAAATCCCGCATCCCGGATCTGCTGAAGGCTTCTCCGGGCATTCTCCATGTTCCGGAAAACGGCGCCAACAACAAAGAACCTGTTTTCTTCAGTCTCCGGCCGTTGGACGTCCACACGCTCGGTGATGTCATTGATGTCGGATTGCATCATATCCACCCGGTTCTGCAGGCTTATGAGTTGACTGTCGTATAGCTTGAACTCCTCTTTATACGCCGTATTGATCAAATAGCTGAATTCATTGATGGTCTGGTTCAGGGAGCGCATCCGCTGGGCCAGCTGTTCATGAGCACGTTCCCTCTCGCTCAGCTCGGCTTCCAGTCGGTCAATATCGGCCTGCAGATGGCGCGCCAGGGGATCCGTCCTGTGATCATATTGCTGCCAGTCGACATGACGTACCTGGCTACTTCCCAGTTTGATGGTGATGCCGGCACTGGTGTTGAGAAACGAGTCACCGCCGCTGAAACGCCCAGAACTGCCACCGTCCACACGCTGATATCCATCCAGCAGGTCACTGTTGGAGTGATTGAATTCGGCCTGGACGAACATGTCTACCCGACGGCTGATCCGATATGTGGCTCCCGTTGCAATGCGATATATTACGGCATTGACAGGGGCGTTTCGTCCCGAGTACCCCGGAAGATCGGTGTCACAGACACTGACATCACCGCGCATCAGGCCAATACCCGTCGCACCGTACAGTCCGAAATTCTCTGTTACCGAATTCAAGCCCGTGAGCATGCGAAGAATATTCATCCGCGTACCCAGGCCAATGGCAAAATAATCGTTCGAAAAACCGTTGACGCCCTGCATGGAATCCAGCGACCGGAACTGGCCAAACGCCATGTCACCGTAAAACGACACCACCGGATTCATCGAATAACGGACCAGAAAGCCGCCCTGAGCGGTTGTCTTGGAGTCAAACGTGAAAAAACCCGATGTGATGCCTCCCTTCACGTCCAGGCTCCAGTTGGACGGATAGTCAATGGCTCGGACTTCCGGTATGAGAAAAAACAATACTGCTATGGCTGTTAAAAGAGTTTTTTTCATAACGTATGAGGTTTGTTGTGCTGGATTACAAGTTGCAAGAAAGGACAATCAGAACATTATCGGGAATTTTGGCAATCTGCTCAACCCCCAAAACGTACCTCCCACCAGTGCGGATCTTCCTTGAGCCACTTGTCAAACCACGACAATATAGCGTCTTTCCACTGAATAAACTTGTTATAATCAAGGATGTGGTGATCCTGGCCCTCGACGGCCACAAAAGCCACATCGCGTCCCAGCAGCTTGAGTGCCGTAAACATCTGCAGGCTCTCTCCCGGCGGTACGTTCGTATCCGACATGCCTGTGACCAGAAGCAGGGGAGTATGGATGCGGTCGGCATGGAACACCGGGCTGCGTCCGACATATATATCGTGCCTGTTCCATGGATAGCTGCCGGCCGTAGCCACAGCGCTGTACTGGTAGCCCCAGAAGCCCTCGCCCCAGTAACTGGCCAGATTGCTGATGCCGGCATGAGAGACAGCCGCAGCGAAAATATCGGTCTCCGTGAGCAGGTACATGGTCATGAATCCGCCATAGGACGCTCCGATGGCGCCAACACGCTCTGGATGTGCATAGGGGTGCGCCTCCAGGAATGCACGGGTACCCTGGATAATCTCATCGCCTGCAATCTTGCCCCAGTCATTTACGTGTCGGGCCGAAAACTCCTGGCCGTATCCGATAGCGCCGCTGGGTTGCACTACGTACACCAGGTATCCCTTCGCGGCGTATACCTCCTTGGGATACCGGCCTGCAAAGGCACGTGAAACCGGCGTGGTGCCGCCGTAGTAGTACACGATTACGGGATACTGCCGGTTTTTGTCAAAATCAGGCGGATAATACACATGACCGTCAATCGTCTCGCCCCGCTCGTTCTCAAAGGTCCACTTCCTCACTTCTCCGAAACGGACATTGCGATAAGCTTCGGCTCCCGGATCATAAAGCACGCGGGGTTCTGGATTTCGCCTGGTGAAATCGATCACCCATGCCTTGGGCGTATCTGAAGCACCGGAGCCTCTCATCACCGCCACGGACTTGTTCCGGGCAAGGGCCATCGAATGCACAATATCCGGACCACCTTCATATTTCCGGAATGTGCGATCCCGCGTGTCATACCGGTAGACCCGCTCGTAAGCCGCCTCGGTTACCACAAAATAGATGTACCTCCCGGTTTCATCCCATCGGGCCATGGAAATGGAAGGGGCGAAGGTGCGCGTGATTGCCTCCGTTTCCCCTGTATCCCTGTGATAAACGTATGCCTGGGTGTCATAGTCGTTGGCCAGTACCGTGTCCGGAACGTTCACCCCGAGGCCGTCGAAATCATTCGGCCCGCCCAGGACCAGGATCCGCTTGCCATCGGGCGCATAATAGGCGCTTGATCCGGAGTCCAGTGAGAAGAGGGAGTCGGTCTCCATGGTCTGAAGATCAAGGACTACATACTCGATTTTTCCATATGGACGCTCATCATAAACTTCATGAGATCGCATGAATAATATTTCCTTTCCGGATGGATGGATGCTCCCGGGTATGGTGGACAGCAGACCGGCCGTAAGACGTCGCGTGGCGCCTTCGGGCACATTGAGCTGATACAGGAAAGTGCGACTGTGGTAACCCGGACGGCGATCCTGAAGCCCGTGATAGCGAAGCACCCCATGGGTACCCGGCTCGTGCTCTTCCCGCAGACTGTAGATCACAAATGATGCGTCAGGCGACCAGAGGTACCCGGCGAAGTCCTTTACATCTCTCATCAGCCGCGTTTTTTCACCGGTATCAAGATCCACAACCCACAGATCCGTGCCGTTGTTTGCGGAAGTGGTATAGCTGAACCGGCGCCCGTCAGGCACCCACTGCATTCCGGTCACGGTCATGCCCCCGGCATAACGGCGGAACAGCGAGCCGTCAGATGTTTTCCGGATATCGATGCGGGTTTCCGTGGATCCGTCCGGCGGATGAGCCTGCCGCACATGTACGGCGGCCAGGTCACCGTCCGGACTGATGGAGACTCCGGCCGGAACGGGAGCATTGGAAATGTCGCGCTGCAATACGGTCCGGGACGGATCCAGTGTCCATGCCAGGGATTCGGTGTGGTCCCCGCCCTCAAGGGACGCTTTCAACGTCCAGTCTCCGATTTCAGAACCGGCAGGGTGGACCAGCTTGACCAGCAGCAGGTGCTTGCCCTGCCTCATCTCAAAAGAGGGGCTTGTGCTGCCCGCCTCTTCGTCATCGTCGGCTTGAGCGGTTCGCTTGACGGCCACCTCTTCGCCGTTCAGAAATACCCGCATCAAACCGCGGCTGTGAAGGGTGAGCGATCCTTTTACAAACCGGTCCGCGTCCACGTATCCCGCCACCCACAAAACATCATGCAGCATATCGGACCCGGAAGGCAGCCCCAGAAGGCCTTCCTCGCCGACGGGGACGCTTCTCCACTCAAGCTGCCGGTCGCGGGACCAGGATACCGGATCTCCCTCCGCCGGGACCCATTCTGCGTAACGCGCCAGATCCGTGTCCAGAAGCTGTTTCACAGACCAGGCAGTGCCGTCTATTCCCGCAACCTCATGGTATGCCGGATTGTGTTCCGCAACCGGTCCCAGCATTAACCAGCCATCCGGCTTCAATCCGACATGCTCTTCCGCATGGAGGATTGCCGGAGATGAAAAGAAAAGGAAAAGGAAAAAGTAAAGACCAAGGTGAAAGTTTGGTAAGTAGCAGTGTTTCATAATGATGAATTATGTATGTTAAGAAGAATTATACCCACTTTGTTTTGTTTTTCCACGAATGTCAGCCGGTGGCTTGCTGCTGTATCTCTCTAAGCTTGTTCAGTGCACGTTTGCGCAGGTCCTGAAAACGTACAGGTTGAAGCTCGTTATTGGTGTACTGAAGATGCAGCCAGATAAGATAAGTGGCCATGACATCCTCGTAACAGTAATGTTCAATGCGATCGAGGTCTCCGTTGCGGAACATCTCCAATACCTCATTACCCTCACCCGTCATTTTTACAGGAATGCCTATCAGCGCACCGATATGCTTTAGCTTTGGAAAACTGCTTGCCCCGAAATTACTGAATTCATCCATCAAATCAAGATTGTGTTTGCTGAAGCGGTATCGGATGTCATGGGCGCTGAGCCGGGGCGGAAGTTGCAGCCCGTGTTTCATGGCACGATACGTGATCAGAGGCAGATCAAAGCCTTTGCCATTGTGGTGGATGACCCCGAAATCCTTGTAGCTGCTCAGCGTGTCGATGAGAGCGACCAACCCCTCGCGTTCATTAACACCGTTCCAAGCCACTTTTTGACGCGGTTCCCCCGATGCCGTGATCCACAGGCCGACCCAGGATACCATCTGGTGATACATCGGCGGCAGAAACCCCGATTTGCCCCGGCCAAACTCCTCCGAAGCCCGCTCCAGCATTTCGTGCTCATCTTCCGGCGGCTGTTCCAGCAGCTCCCTCAGAAAGGGGATGTCCGGAATGGACTCAATATCAAATACAAAAAACATGTGCGACAGCTTTTGGTTATGGCACAAGGTGCCGTAAGGTCAGTGAGTACGCTCCCCGGCGATGTTTTCACGGAACAGCTCACGTATGGACTGAATATCGGTGTGATGAGCAAGAAGATACATGATTTTCGCAATGCATGCTTCCGTAGTCATGTCACCGGCCGGTATGGCACCCAGTTTTTTGGCCTGGCGTCCGCCTTCGTATTTTTCCAGGTCCACCTCGTCAAACACCGCCTGTGAAGTAATGATCACAATACCGTTATTTTTCATATAGCGCTCAAGGGCGGGAAGGAGGGAATGGCCGCCGCCAACCGGTAAATTGCCGCTTCCATAGGCCTCGATTACCAGGGCCCGGACGTTTACGGCATCATGCGGGATCATCCGCTCAAAATCCATTCCCGGAAACATTTTCAGAAGCTGCACGCGGGAGTCAAAACGGGCATTGTTGCGAAAGTCATCGAGACCGGGCCGGTATCGCGAGCGAATATCCAGGTTCAGTCCAAATTCGGCCAGCACGGGATGGTTGGGTGAGGCAAACGCATCGAAATCGCCAATGCTTATCTTGGTAGCCCGATTGCCGCGGTATACCCGGTCGTTGAAGCAGATGCACACCTCCGGCAGGTTCAGCGTTGCCAGTTCAACGGAGTTGATCAGGTTGCGCCTCGCATCGGTGCGGCGGTTGCTCAGCGGCACCTGGCTTCCGGTGAAGACAACGGGCTTGGAAAGGTTTTCAAAGGAAAAAGAGAGGGCAGACGCCGTATACGCCATGGTGTCCGTACCATGCAATACCAGAAAACCGTCATAATCACCGTAGCTTTCTTCTATGGCACCCGCCAATTGCACCCACAGTTCCGGAATCATGTTGGAACTGTCCTCGAGAAACAGGGTCCTGGAGTCCAGATCGGCAATCTCCCGCAAACCCGGCACTTGCTCATCAAAAAAGTCCAGATTGAACGAAATCGCAGAATCGAATCCATCTCTATGACTATCAATGAGTTGCATTGTTATTGTACCACCAGTGTGCAGGATCAGAATACGTTTCATCGCAAATGCTTACCGCATGTTATTGCCAAAAGGTTTCCAAAAAGTTACTTTGCCCTACATTGCTTCTAAGCGTTATCAATATTACTTGTCGCTTGTGACCAAATTAATACGAAATAATTTATAATTCCGAAAAAGGTTGTTTTCCGGCCTTCAACTCAAATGGAGTACAGCTCATGAATGTGTATCAACCCAAAAAGATCAGAAACATCGCCTTGCTCGGGCATTCCGGCTCGGGCAAGACCACCCTCGCAGAAACCATGCTTTTCGAGTCCG
>SKNL01000251.1 GCA_007120555.1 Balneolales bacterium | reverse complement strand
TCCCGCTGGTATTTTGTGGTATCGATGGGCCGCAAGGCCGGACACCTGGCGCTCGGCATCGGAAAATCATCCGGCGCCACGCTGACACTCATCCCCGAAGAGTTCAAAGAGGAAAAAATCCCGCTGAAGAAACTGGTGGATATGCTGGTTGGATCCATCATCAAGCGCAAAGCCTTCGGGCAGGACAATGGCGTTGTGATACTGGCCGAAGGCCTGGTCGAGCGTCTTAACCCGGAAGAGCTGGAAGGACTGGAGGATCTGGAGCGCGACGAACACGACAACCTCCGCTTTGCCGAACTCAACATCGGTGAAATCCTCAAAAAAGAGGTCAAGAAGCGTCTGGATGAACTGAATTTTAAAACGACGATCGTGGCCAAAAATATCGGTTACGAACTGCGTTGCGCCGATCCCATTCCGTTTGACATGGAATATACCCGTGACCTCGGGTTCTCGGCCGTTGAGTTCATCGTAAAGGGAGGAACGGCTGCCATGGTTTCCATCCAGAACGGCCATTTTGTACCGATGTTCTTCAAGGACATTCTTGACAAGAAGACCGGCAAGACACGCATCCGCATGGTGGAAGTGAATGCCATGTCGTTTGCCATTGCCAAACAGTACATGATCCGTTTGAATCACGGTGATTTCAAGGATAAAGCGCTGATCGAGCAATATGCAAACGTGGCAGGTATTTCACCTGACGAGTTTGTTTCGCGCTTTGAGTACGTCACCGAACACGAATCGGAGACCGATGAAGTCGGTCAGAGCATCAAAGCCAACTTCCCTGATGTGCTTGATTGATAAACGCTCCGATCATCAGCATTTTGATGGATGATGGCGGGGCGCCGGTTCACACCGGCGCCCCGTACTCCCATCCTCACCAAAGCATATGTGATCATTTTCATACTGAAACGGACTGACCCATATCCAAACGGACTGACCCATATCCAAACGGACTGAAAAGGAGGCAATGATGGCCGAAAAGGTAAAACTCCATCCCGAAACACCTCACCAAAAGCGGATATTCCGTATTGCCGATGACCTTCGCAACGGGGATATCATCCTGCTTCCAACCGACACCCAGTATGCCCTGGCATGCAGCTATACAAACAAGAAGGGGATTGAACGCATCCGGATGATCCGTCAGCTCAAGAACGACCATCTGCTGACACTGATTTGCGATTCGCTCACGGGCATTTCCAAATTTGCACGGATGGGAGATGACCAGTTCAAGGTGATCAAAAAACTCATTCCCGGTCCCTACACATTTGTGCTTCCGGCCACCAAGGAGGTCCCCAGGCTGCTGCTGAACCCAAGACGGCAGACCATCGGCTTCCGCGTCCCCGACTATCCCATCTGCCAGAACCTTGTTGAACAGCTTGGAGATCCGTTGATCGCCACAACCGCCCGTCATCCCGATTACGAAGGGACAGAGGGAAACGGCACCGAAGATCGCAAGGAGCTTTTCCGCCGATTTGAAAAGCAGGTGGACCTGATTGTCGATAACGAACAGCCGTTGCCCGGCGAGCCTTCCACGATTGTGGATATGTCCCGGGAGGATCCGGTTGTGATCCGTGCAGGCAAGGGATACGACAAATTCCTTGAAGTCTGTGCCGTGGCGGATCTTAACCCTGTTGAGGCCTGAGCTTTTCCAGGTTTTTAGAAAAATCGGGGCGCACGATGCCCTTCTCTGTAACAAAAGCCGTGATGAGCTCGTGCGGCGTCACGTCAAAGGCCGGATTGTAGACCGGCGTATCAGGCGGCGCCAGTTTCTGGCTTCCCAGGGAACGCACTTCCCCGGCATCCCGCTCTTCAATGGGGATCTCGTCACCGGATGCGATGCTGAAATCAATGGATGAGATGGGTGCCGCCACGTAAAACGGGATATTGTGGTGTCTGGCCAGGATAGCCAGCGCGTATGTCCCGATTTTGTTTGCCGTATCGCCGTTTCGGGCCACCCGGTCCGTGCCGACCACGACCAGGTCCACCCCCTTCTCTTTCATGACCCAGGCGGCCATGGAGTCGGTGATCAGCCGGTGCGGGACACCGGTTTTTTCCAGCTCCCAGGTTGTCAGCCGGCTGCCCTGAAGCAGCGGCCGGGTCTCATCCACCCACACATGGACCTTCTTTTTTCCAAGGTGGGCATGGTAGATTATGGACAGGGCGGTGCCGTATTGTCCGGTCGCCAGGCTGCCGGTGTTGCAATGCGTGAGAATTCCTGCATTTTGCGGGATCAGTTCCAGTCCGTTTTTCCCGATATCGGCACAGATGCGCTTGTCTTCTTCGTGGATGGATTTGGCCAGCTCCAGCAGCGCTTCCTTCACCTTTGTTGAAGGTTCGTCTTTCATCTCATGCGCCAGATGGACGGCCTGGTCAAGCGCCCATGTCAGGTTGACGGCGGTCGGCCGGGCCGTGGCCAGGTATTCGCAGATGCCTTCCACATCTGTGTGAAACTTCTGGATGCCGTCTTCCGGCAGGTCCTTGACCCCGAGATAGACACCGTAAGCCGCCGCAATGCCGATGGCGGGCGCCCCGCGTACCCTGAGCGACCGGATAGCCTCCCATACCCGGCCCACCTCAAAGATGTCCAGGAAAAACTCGCGGTGCGGGAGGTAGGTTTGGTCGATGATGCGGATGTGGTCGTCGATCCACTGGATGGACTGCACCACTTCGGGTTTTTTTATGTTGGGGATCATGTC
>SKNL01000252.1 GCA_007120555.1 Balneolales bacterium | reverse complement strand
GGAAGTAGTCTTTGGCGGCTCGGAATACACGCGGCGAGAGCAGCAGCGTGGCGGTCATGGTCGGAATGGCCATCATGGCATACATCCCGTCGATCAGGCTGATGACGGCCGTGATGGATGCGACAGAGCCCAGCACAATGGAGAAAATGTAGAAGTAGTTGTAGTAGTGCTGCCGTTCCGCTCCGATGATAAATCCAAGGCATTTTGTGCCGTAATACGAGTAGGTGAACATGGTGGTGATGCTGAAAATGACCACACAGAATATCAGGATGTAAACGCCGATGGACGGGATCGCTGCATCAAACGCTTGCGCGGTAAGGGTTACGCCATCGGCATCGCTGGTGGTCCATACCCCGGTCATGAGAATAGCGAGGGCGGTCATGGTGCAGATGATGATGGTGTCGATGACGGGCTCGACCATTGCAACCAGACCGGCCCGTACCGGTTCGTTGGTCCGGGCGGCGCCGTGCATCATTGCCTCGGTGCCTATTCCGGCTTCGTTGGAAAAGGCGGCACGCCGGATTCCGGTGATTATGACCACGCCGACGGCGCCTCCGGCCACGGCGTTGCCCGTAAAGGCGTCGGTTACGATAAGACCCAGGTAATGCGGGACATCCGCAAAATTGCTGATGATGATGTACACGACCGAAACGACATAAACCAGCACCATGAGCGGCACCAGGCTTGACGCCACTTGGCCGATGCGTTTGATGCCGCCAAGAACCACAAGTGAAACGAGAATGACAATGATGATACCCACGGTCAGGTCGCCCCAGAAATGGGCGTCGGCGGAGACCATGCCGAACGGGATCATCACCTCATCGCGGATGATCTGGGTCAGCTGGTTGGCTTGGAACATGGGCATGCAGCCGATCAGTCCGGCCAGTGAAAAGAAGACGGCCAGCGGCTTCCATTTTTTCCCGAGCCCCTCCACGATATAGTACATCGGCCCGCCCTGAACTTTGCCGCTGCTGTCCTTGCCGCGGTACATGACGGCCAGGGTACAGGTGAAAAACTTGGTGGCCATTCCGACGATGGCGCTCATCCACATCCAGAAAAGCGCTCCGGGTCCGCCCATGGTGATTGCGATGGCTACCCCGCCGATATTTCCCATGCCCACAGTGGCGGCGAGGGCTCCGGAAAGCGCCTGGAAAAGGGTGATGTCGCCCTGTGCGTTCGGATCCTCGTATTTTCCTGTCAGCACCTGGAGCCCGTGGCCAAAGTGCCTGTAAGGCACAAAACGGGAGTAGATCAGGAAATAGAGTCCTCCTCCGAGCAGCAGCGCCAGCAGCGGCATGCCCCATGCCGTATCCGCGAATGTGACCGCGAGAAATTCAAACCAATCCAGAAAAGTGGTCATAAACCTTTGTTTACTTGAATGGGCTTAGTATACGTATTGATCGGCTTCAGAGCAAAAAAGGAACGCATTAGCTGGTGCGGACGTCATTAATATATCCGAAAAACCGGAATAACCAGACTTTTTTGGGTCGATTATTTTGCAGATAATGGTGTGTTGGCGGTTGTTTGCAGCTAGCGGAAAGGATTGCCGGCTTTCTCTTCGGAAATCGGCGTTTTTTGCCCCATAAACCATAAACCGAAAAGAGACCAGACCCATGATCTACGAATTCCTGAACGCGCGTCCCGAATTTGATGAAAGCTGTTTTGTTGCTCCCAGTGCGGATGTGATCGGCGATGTGCGGATGGGCCGGGAGTCCAGCATCTGGTTCCAGGCTACTGTCAGGGCCGATGTGAACTACATTGATATCGGCGACCGGACCAATATCCAGGACAACTGCTGCGTGCACGTCACCAATGAAACGGCCCCCACCCGGATCGGCAGCCAGGTGACGATCGGACACGGAGCGGTTATCCACGGCTGCATCATCCACGACCGGGTACTGGTGGGCATCCAGTCGGTCATTCTGGACCATGCCGTCATCGAGCCCGATTGCATGATCGCAGCCGGCAGCCTGGTCCCTCCGGGAAAGACGATGCCGTCGGGCTATCTGTGCATGGGGTCGCCCGCCAAGCCGGTGCGCCGGCTCACGGACGAGGAAATCGCTTCACTGATCACCGCATCCGACAATTACGTTACCTACCTTCGGGCCTACCAGCAGAAAGACACGTACGAAAAGAACCCGTTCTACAGCCGGTGATGCCGGTCTTTTTTAAAGTTCGTATATTGGCGTGGTATGCCGCTTTGCCGGTATCCTGATATCTTTTTTAAAAAAACCGCCGGCAAGGCCAGAAATCCCGGTGTGATCCGTTGTGGTACCACCGAGCATCCTTCCGGAAAAAACCAATCCCACACCCGTTTTGTCAGCGTTCCTATCCCGACATCTGAGCAAGATCATCATCGGCGTATCACTGATTTTTCTGCTGGTAGGATTGTATTATGCCGACTACCTGATCAAACCGGTGGTATACTCCATTCCCTATCTGCTCTACTCGGTGATCTTCCTGTGGACCGGCTTCCTTTTCTACAGCATTTGCTGGGGCAAGGTGCTCGGATCGGAATACCGGGATATCCGCAACCGCACCATCATGGCCAGTGCCGGACTGACCATCTTCGGCAAATATATCCCCGGCCGGCTCTGGATACTCCTGGGACGGTCTGCCTATGTCGAAAAGCACAGCGGACACGAACTCGGGCCGCTTTCCCTTCTCTCTTTCAAGGAGCAGATCATCAGCATCTGGGTGGGCTTTTTCCTGGG
>SKNL01000254.1 GCA_007120555.1 Balneolales bacterium | reverse complement strand
GGTTTTCGGCGGTGAGATTGTCGCGGGTCCAGACGAGCAGCGAGTGGTTCGGTTCGCGGAACATGCGCAGCGAAATGCGTCCGACCGCGCCGGCGTCGTGGTTGCCGAGCACGGTGGGGATCCTGCGCTCCCGGAGGATATCGATCACTTCGTTGGGGTAGGGGCCGTATCCAACCTGGTCACCCAGGCTGATCGCCCGGTCGTAGGACAGCGTGTCGAGCTTGTCCAGGCAGGCCTCGAGGGCCGGCAGGTTGGCGTGGATATCCGAAAGTACGGCAATGCGCATGAGAAGTGGTCGCGTTTCTGAGGATGCCTGCCGCCGCTCACGGGTGTCAGCGGCGCGGATGCGGTGCACTACGCAGGCACCGGAATTTCAGGACGCAAGATAAGAAATTATAAGCCAAATGTGCCGGGGAATTGGATGGCGGTGCGGATGTCGAATCGGATGGCGACCGGAAGAAAGTCTGGACGGCGGCCCGTATGTCGATCCGGATGACAGCCCGGATTGCGGATTGATGCAGAATAATCAGTCCGGGTGCCGGCTCGGAGAAAGAAATTCTGATGTGGGTTCAGGAACCGGTCGGCATCCAGCACGGCGTACATGTCGCGATCACGCCGGGCAATGCCGGTCTTGAGGGACCGTACCTGCATGGAAAATTCAAGTTGGTTGCCAGACAGGTCCAGAGTGCCGTTCATACGCTCGCTTTCTCCGTAGAAGATGCCGATGGAACCCAGGGTCAGGGCAATGAAATCGGCGTTGCCGGATTTTGTGATGAAACGGGTTTGAATGGTGGATGCGGGTGTATCCAGGGCGGCCTGCAGCTGCAAATGACCGGACTGGATTTCGGCCGGGTGGGCGTCGGATGCCTGGTGGACGTCAGATGCCGGGTGGGCGTCGGATGCCTGGTGGGAATCGCTGCTTTCACAGGCCAGGGTGCACAGCAGGAAGAGCAGGGTGAGGGGGATGGGGAAGATGTGGAAGGTGGGGAAGGTGGGGTTTCTGGTCATATGATTCTCCAAAGGGTGGGCTATGCATACTTTGGACATACGTGCGGCAAAGGGTCATACATTAAAGGACCCGGGAATGATCCATACGTACCTGCAGGAGATACAGTCTATTATATCTGCATTTCAGTTAGAGGGGTAAATAACTGAAAAACAATTACATGATGGATGAATGTAAAGGTGCGCCAAGACTGGGCGATATGCAAATTAAATTAAGGTTATCAGATGCAATAAACTCAGTGAATAGAAACCAGCAATTGCGGCTCGAGCGTGGCCTGCAGGCGGATCTCCTGCTTGCTGCTGACGGTCACGGAAAGGAAGGTCGGGGGCTGGATCCCGAATTCGGTGATGTCCAGCATCCATTCGGCCTCAAGCACGATCCCGTTCTGGCCGGCCTGAAGCGTGGCGGGGATTTCAAGCTGGCGCGTGACGCCGTTCATGGTGAACGCACCGACGGCGGTAACATGCTGTTCGGCGGTGGAGTAGGGGTTGAAGGCGGGATGGAAGGTGCCCGTGAATTCGGCGAACGGGTGATCCTGCAGATTCAGCGCGGCATGCAGTCCGGAGTCGCGGACCGGGATTCCGGTCGACAGCGTCTTCAGGTACAGGTGGAAGTCGAAGGCGCCGGTGCGCAGGTCGACGGACCCGCCCAGGCGGCGCGAATCGCCGGCGAAGACACCCAGACAGCCAACCATGTCGCCGGTGAATTCGGTGTGGCCGTTGCGCGTGGCAAAGACATCGCTGCCGGCAAGCCAGGCGGGGAGTGCCGCGGTGCGGTAGGCGTTGTGTGCGGCACTGTGCGAGGCGTTGTGGGACGCGTTCTGGGACGCGTTCTGGTACGCATTGTGCGGGGCACTTTGCGAGACATTGCTGTTGAGGGCCGGACCGCTTGCAGCCGCATCGGCTTCGCTGCGGGTGGATTGGCCAAAGGCGACCAGCAAAATGACAATGAACAGGGCCGCTGCAACAATGATGTTCCTCAACACGGTACTTTCGGTTCGGCGGACGGCCTGCGTGATGGCCGAGGCAACCGCAGTTATTGCGGAAGCGCTTTCCGACATAGGGAGGTGTTTGGTGGAAGTGTTCATGGAATCACGGTTTGGATGGGAAGTCTGTTTATCTGTGCTATACGGAGTCGGTGCGGGATGGTTTCAGTGTTTTTATTAACATACACCTCGTTCCGCCGTAAAAAGTTACAGGTAGATGCGCGGTGCCGGCCTGATACCACATCCACCGGAACAGAATCATTTTGCATCCACATCACAAATTGGTACTTTCCCTTTCAGGGGAGCGGTTGTGCGCTCTGTACCTGATGGCACGATGTTTTTCCGGCCAGTATTTTTCTGGATGGCCGGGACGGCGGACATCGGCTCGGCGACATCGTTACTATTAATCTCAGATCAGCTTGTCATTTTATTGCAACGCCGGGAGCCAGCAGGTGATTACCGCGAGAAACCGGGGGTGGATTGCGTGGCCGGGGAGGACACGTGGTCTCACCTCCGGTTCCGTTTATCCGGGAAGCGGCCGATGTGCTGACGGATGTACTGGCCGATGTCCTGACGGATGTACTGGCGGATGTGTTGGCGGATGTGTTGGCGGATGTGCTGCCGTTGGCAACAGGGTTTCTGGCCGGTTTCCGGGTGCGAAGCCTGAAGGGGCCATGGCGGTGGAAGCGAACATGGTGTGTGCAAAGCTGCGTGCAAAGCTTAGAATT
>SKNL01000236.1 GCA_007120555.1 Balneolales bacterium | reverse complement strand
GAGATGGCTGAGTGGTCGAAAGCGGCACCCTGCTAAGGTGTTGAGCCCTTCACGGGGCTCCGTGGGTTCGAATCCCACTCTCTCCGCATCCGAAAAGCGTAATCCCGCAAAATGTGAGATTACGCTTTTTTTTGTTTAATTATACCAGACAGGTAGTTGGAAATACCCGAGATATAGCTGGAAAAATCCACAACAGATCACATTATGAGCTTGCAAACCAACCCATCCGCATCCGGAAACACAAAAAAGTTGCACAACCGGATTCCCATGGAAGAAAAAAAGAAAATCGTTCTGATTGCCCATGACAATCTGAAGCAGGAGCTCCTTGAGTGGGCCCGGTGGAACAAGGAACTGCTTGCGCAGCACGATCTGTACGGCACCGGCACCACCGGCGGGATCATTGCGAACGAGCTGGCACTGGATGTCTACCGCTTCAAGAGCGGTCCGCTTGGAGGGGATCAGCAGGTCGGTTCCAAAATATCGGATGGAGACATTGACATGATGATCTTTTTCTGGGATCCGATGTCCGCCCAGCCGCATGATGTCGATGTGAAGGCGCTGCTCCGGCTGGCTGTGGTGTACAATATTCCCGTAGCCTGCAACCGATCGTCTGCCGACTTCATGATCTCGTCACCGTTGCTGCAGAAAAAGTACGTCCGGCGACTTGACGATTACGCTGCCGTCCTGGTCGATTTGTAGCTGCAGCCTTGACGTGTCAGGATGCAGGTTTGCCCGCGCCGGTCTCGAAGCTGACATCAATATCCGGCTCCTCGAGCACCACGGCGGTCTCAAGGGGGCGCACATTTACCTGATCTCCTGCCCGGAAATGGTTCCGGTTGTCGGTGTGCACAAGGCATTCGCGGGCCTTGATGCGTACCCGGTACGTGATATCGTGTCCCTTGAATTCCCTTGAGATGATTTCTCCCAGGTAATTGTCGTAGTGGCGATTCGGCTTTTCCACCGTGAGATGCTCGGGGCGGATGGAGAGGGTGACCCGGCCTGTGGCGGGACGGTCAAGGTTCACACGTCCGAATTCGGTGAGTGCCGTAGCTCCTATGGCCTCTGCAGTGATGAGATTGGTTGTTCCCAGGAATTGGGCGACAAAACGGGTACGCGGACGGTAATAGACCTCCTCAGGTGTACCGATCTGTTCGATACGGCCATTGTTCATCACGGCGATGCGATCGGCAAAGGAGAGTGCCTCTTCCTGGTCGTGGGTCACCAGTACGGCGGTCATGCCGGCTTTTTTCAAGAGAGAGCGGATTTCGTCGCGGGTCGACTGTCGCAGCACGGCATCCAGGTTGGAAAAGGGTTCATCCAACAGAATAAGTTCCGGTGTGGGGGCGATGGCCCTGGCCAGGGCAACACGCTGCTGCTGTCCGCCCGAAAGTTCAAAAGGACTCCGGTCCCTGAATTCACGAAGTCCCATCATGCACAGAGTTTCCAGGGCACGCTCCTCACGCTGTTTGCGAGGCGCATTTCGCAGCCCGAACATGACATTCCGGATCACCGACAAATGGGGAAAAAGCGCATAATCCTGGAAGACGAAACCGATTCCGCGCTCTTCCGGCTCCACGTAGACAGAATCCCGGGATGCGGATCCGTGGCGGTGTCCGTTGCCCTTCCCGGTCCTACCCGGGACATTTGTTGTGTTGCCCTGCGGGACTGCAGGGCCGGTTTTTCGGTTGGTTTCGTTTTCAATCGTTTTGGGAGCCGGCGTCCCCTTCCCGCGGATGGTGTCCATGGATCCGTTTCTGGCCAATGTCCGCCCATTCAGGACCACTTCGCCTTCATCGGGATGCTCAAAGCCGGCAAGGATTCGCAGCGTGGTTGTCTTTCCACATCCACTGGGTCCGAGAATGGCAAAAATTTCATGCCGGTTTACGGAAAACGAAACCCGGTTGACCACCTTTTCAGATGGTTCGAATGCTTTCGTGAGGCCGGTTGCATTGAGAAGGATATCCATGGGGTCTGCTTGTTGGCGCATAAGGTGCAAATTAACGCGATGTCCATTCCCGGGCAAAAAGAAGCCCGACGAACAACGTCGAAAATAACAAAATTACAAGAGCATAGGGAGCCGCCTGACTGAACATCGCTTCGGCGGTATAGCTCCAGACATTGACGGCAAGAGTCTGGAAACCGACCGGCGCAAGCAAAAACGTAATGGGCAGCTCTTTCATTGCCGACATGAACACAAAAGCGGCCGAGACGATCAGACCGCTCCGCATGACTGGAAATGTGGCCAGGAAAAAGGCCTTGAGGCGTCCGTATCCCAGGGATCTGGCTGCCTCCTCAAGCCGTGGTGAGGCCTGGTACAGGGCGGTGCGTACCGGACCGATGGCCTCGGCCAGGAAATGCAGGGCATAGGCCAGGATCAGCAGCGTCAGTGTCTGGTACAGTATCGGAACGGCGTTGAGCGTGAAGAAGATCAGGGCAAGGGCGAAGGCCAGGGGCGGGGTGGCATAGCCCAGGTAGGCAACGCGTTCGAGTCCGCGCGTGAGGCGCGATGGATGGCGCACCCCAATGTACGCCAGTGGGATGGCAAGGGCCGTAGCCAGTACGGCAGCCGGGGCCGACGCCATGACCGATGCCGTCAGGGCCCGCTGCAAGCCGGCCAGCTGCTGTGTGTCAAAGGCCTGCATCATCCAGAACAGGATGGTGCTGACCGGCAGGACAAAGGACAGCAGCACCAGGACCGTCACGAAGATGTAGGCGGGCCATTTCCAGTG
>SKNL01000039.1 GCA_007120555.1 Balneolales bacterium | reverse complement strand
GTGCGCCCGACAGGGCGCATCCGCTTGGGAGTGAAAGCCTCCTGTGCACCCGACAGGGGGAAGCATTAGCCGATCGCCTGGTCCGGCGAAGTTCTTTGAATCATTGGGGCTCATTCGCCTGACCAACCATCACCTGAAACTTTCAATGGCTTCATGAACCGCCGTATACGGAACCGTACATACGGTGGTGTGAGAGAACAGATAAAGATATATTGTGCTTTACACGTTATCTTTATCTTCCTACTCGATCTAACGGACAGTTATAAGATGAAACACGGATACCTGATTTTTCTGCTGGCGCTGACCGCCGGCCTCCTGCCCGGCCACGCCATGTGGGCCGGAAAAGTGTCAGCGCAACCCCTTGCCTATTCCTCGCCGGAAGAGATGGGAATGGACCGCAACCAGCTCATGCGGGTCGACTCGCTCATCCTCGATGCCGTTAAGTCCGAAATCACCCCGGGCGCCGTACTGGTGGTGGTCCGCGACAGCGTCATTGTCTATGAAAATGCGTGGGGATGGACCCGGCGCGTGCCCGAGCTGCAGAATATGCAGACCAGCACCATCTTCGACCTGGCCTCGCTCACCAAACCCCTTGCCACAGCCACGGCCGCAATGAAACTGGTGGAAGACGGACGTCTCAGGCTCACCGATCCGATATCCAAATACGTGCCGGAATTTGCCAGGTTTGGTGGCGAAGATCTTCCGCTGCGCGACCAGCCCCGTATCATCCACCTGCTGACCCATACGGCCGGACTGCCTTCCTACGCTCCGGTACGCGAACTGAAGAGAGCTTTCGGCGACGAAGCAGGGGACAACCTGATGACCCATCTGTGCGCGCTTCCCGACCGTGCCGTCCCGGGCACCGAAATGACCTACAGCTGCCCGAGCTTCATCACCCTGCAACAGGTAGTGGAAGCCGTCACGGGAACCGACCTGCACTCATGGACACGCGACAACCTTTACGCTCCGCTCGGTATGGATGAGACTTTTTTCCTGCCCATCGGCGAGCCGGTGGACCTGGAAACCCTGGACCGCATCGCACCCACCGTCTACAACAGACGGGAAGGGGTCATTGCCGGTATCGTGCACGATCCACTGGCACGTGAAGTGATGGGTGGCATCTCGGGCAATGCGGGGCTCTTTTCCACCGCCGGCGACCTCGCCGTTTTTGCCGCGATGATGCTGAATGATGGCGTCATTAACGGCAAACGGATCCTCTCCCCGGCCACCGTCCGCACCATGACGACCGCTCCGGCCGGTTTCGAACCGTTTGGACGGGCACTGGGATGGGACCTGGCCTCCTCGTTCGCATCTAACCAGGGGGATCTCTTTGGAAGGAACACCTACGGCCATACCGGTTACACCGGCACGTCCATGGTACTGGATCCCGATACCCGCACAGCGGTAATCCTGCTCACCAACCGCGTTTATCCGGACGACACGACCAGCGTGGTGGACCTGCGCGCCAAAGTGGCCACCGTGGTGGCCGCATCCATTCTGGAATAACCCGGGTTTTCGCGTGAAGCCGGGAGGTTTTCGCGTGAAGCCGGGTTCCAGCGCAAAACATGTCCATCCCATTTTTTATGGCCGGGAATCTGATGGATGCCGCCAGCGCTTTCCGCAGGAATCCCGACTGAGTAAACCGGACAACCTTTTTTTCTGTTTCGGTGTTAAAAAAGAATACTGCCATAAAAAACCGTAATAAAATCGAGGCCTTATGAATCGAAGAGATTATCTGAGATCCACGCTGGGAGGATTTGCTTTCCTCGGAACGGTCGGAATGGGGTCGTCCCTGGCTTCCGCATCCACCGCCTCCTCCAAAAACCTGTCTGATATGACCGCATCGGCCGGACTGGCATCTTTTGCCGGGGATCATCCGGAAGAGTACAAGCTGCCGCGGCTCGCCTACTCCTACGATGCCCTGGAACCGTACATCGATGCACAGACCATGGAGCTCCATCACAGCATCCATCATCAGGGCTACGTGAACGGACTCAACAACGCGCTGGCCAAATTGAAGGAAGCACGCGAAAATGACGATTTTTCACTGGTCAAGCACTGGTCGAAGGAGGTGGGATTCCACGGTGCGGGGCACTTCCTGCATGATGTTTTCTGGGATGTCATGAGTCCGGATGGCGGCGGGGAACCACAGGATGCCGATCTTGTCCGGGCCATCAACGCATCCTTCGGAAGTTTCGAAAAATTCAGGGCGCACTACATCGCCGCCTCCGGTGCCGTGGAGGCAAGCGGCTGGGGCATTCTGGCATGGGAGCCTTTCGGCGACCGGCTGCTTGTGTTCCAGGCAGAGAAGCACCAGAACCTGTCGCCGATGGTGACGGTCCCGCTGCTGCCGATAGATGTCTGGGAACACGCCTACTACCTCAGATACCAGAACCGTCGCGGCGACTACGTCCGCGCCTTCATGAACGTCGTTGACTGGGATGCCGTGGCCCGGCGTTACCACGAAGCCCGGCGAATGCTCGGGTAATCCCTTGACATCGTCGGCTGTTTTTCCGTTATTATATATGCAACCTTAACCAACGTAAGGAACATCAGGCCTTACTACTTGCATTGGCCCGCCATCCACGGATGAGCGGGCTTTTTTATAGTCCCTGCATGGTGAAACGCTGGCGCAGCGATCGGCTAAGCGGAGTGCCCAGCAACAGGCGAACCGCCCGGTTGCGCAAGGCTGGAAACCGGCTGCGATTGCCCAAAAGCATGTTGAATTCG
>SKNL01000094.1 GCA_007120555.1 Balneolales bacterium | reverse complement strand
CACAAGAGTTACATAACACAGAAGGCAAATAACACAAGAGGCACATCACATAAGAAGGAAGGTTTACTCCACAAAACGTTAGAAAAATGAATAGAAAATCAGTAGCCCCATACCACTCACACACCCGTATCCACCAGAAGCTTCTCACTATCGCCGGCATGGTGGCCATTGTCCTGTCGGCATGCAGCGACAGCCCGACCGACAGCAACGATCCTCCGGATGAAAATGTCGTGGAAATGGGACCGCAGTCGTTCAATCCATCGACAATCATCGTCGCAGAAGGGGCCACAGTCACATGGATCAACACCAGCGGTGAGGTCCATACGGTCACCAGCGGCACGCAGGGTAATCACGACGGCCGTTTTGACAGCGGCAACATGGCTCCCGGAGATGAGTTCACCTACACTTTCGAATCCACCGGCACATACAGCTACTTCTGCATACCTCATCTTGGCGCCGGAATGACCGGCACAATCAGTGTTGTCGCTGACAACGACGAAAACGGGCAGGACGATGATAACGGAGATGACGATAACGACAACGATAACGACAACGGATATGATTACTAAGCTGTCTGTGCCGTTTCGCGATAATCCTTGAACCAGCTTAACTTTCCATTACGCCATGCTCTGTTACTACATGCGCAAACTACTTTCACGGTTGCCATTGAGGCAATTTGCCGGCCTTCTTTTTGTGCTTCCGGGCCTGCTTTTTCTTTTGCCGGACCAGCCGGAAACCCGGATGCATGACAGTCAGGAAGGCATCGTTTACTACACCCGGTCAGGTCGGGCAGAATTCACCTCCCGGGTACCGTTGCACACGTTCACCGGCGAATCCGACAACCTGGTTGGAATGATCGATCTGGAAAATAATGTCATCGATTTCTATATCGATCTCAGGTCGGTGGAAACCGGAATCGACCGCCGGGACCGCGACATGCACCGGACGTTGAGTCTAGATGAGCACCCGTTCGCTGAATTCACGGGGGCATTGGAATCCCCTGTTGAACTGGTTTCCGGCAATGAGAAGACCGTAACGGCAGTCGGTGAGTTCACCGTCCACGGAGTGACCAGGGATGTCCGGATCGATGGAACCCTCATATTGCAGGATGATAACCTGCTGCTGGAAGCCGAATGGGAGCTGGATATCGAAGAATACGACATTGAACCGCCAAGTTTCCTGTTTCTCCAGGTCAACGAAATCCAGGAAATGCGCATCGAAGCAACCATGGAGCCGCGTCCCAGGGAAGAAATCCTTGGAAACAATGACTCATAATCAACGGCATCACCTTAAAACCCGGGCAGCCATATGATCAATGATAAAAAACGACCAGCAATCAAATTGAGAGGATATCCATTGGCATTGTTTTTTCTGTTCGGGTGGATGGGGTTCTTGTTGGCCGGATCGGCACTTGCCCAGCTTCCAAGGGAGCCGGTACAGGAGGACCGGCCGGTTTACAACGTGTTCTGGTCCAGCAAGAATGTCGGCATCAGCACCGTCCGCAATCCATCCGAAGGCAGCCTGAATACATCCGTTTTGCACACATTTGGGTTGGTTGATGGAGGCGAGAGCAGAAGAGGCATTGACCAGTTTTTCGGCCTTGACGATGGCGCCAATACCCGGATTGGCCTGGAGTACGGGATCACGGACAGATGGTCTGTGGGCATCGGCCGGATGACCTTCAACAAAGTTGTGGATATCAACACCAAGGCCAATATCCTCCGGCAGACCACCACGAACAGCATGCCGGTGGAGCTGGCCGTTAAAGTCATGCTCGGCATTACAACCAGGCCCGGGCAGGGACTGGAATTCAGTGACCGTCTCAGTTTTTTTTCATCGGTGATGGTCGCGAGAAAATTCGACCGGTTCAGCCTCCAACTGGCTCCCATGGTGGCTCATTTCAACAGACCGGAAATGGCGGGTCTTGTTATCAGGCCGGAAGATGAATATCAGGATCAGCTGTTTGGCCTTGGAGTGGTAGCCAACTATGAGTTCAATGACCGTTTTTCTCTGGGTGCCGAGTATCTTCCGGTCATAGGGGACCGCAACGCCGGAACACAAGATGCCATGGCGCTTGCGCTAAACATCGACACCGGCGGACACATCTTCCAGCTTTTCTTTGCCAGTTCCCAGTGGCACAACGAGGCATTTGTCATGGCCAACAACCGGGACCGGTTCTGGAAAGGCGACATCCGGTTCGGTTTCAATATCAACCGCGTTTTTGGAATTGGAAGGTGAATGTCTTTTGCAGGCTGTCGGGGAAGGTGCCTTTCCCTTCATGAAGACAGCAAATGCAATAGAAACAATAACAAGTGTGTTATAATGAATACCTTGCCTTGAACCAGGTCGCAGACCATTGCTGAGTGATATCATACACGGGTGCCGCAAGATGCGGCGTGACAGCCAGAGAGAACTCTACCGGATGTTTCATGCCTACGGTATGAGCATCGCCCTCAGATACACCGACACAAGAGAGGATGCTGTGGGCGTTTTGAACGACGCGTTCATGAAGGTGTTTCAAGGCATCCGGAAATATGACAAAAAGCGCCCGTTCAAACCCTGGCTTCGCCAGATCATTATAAATACGGCCATTGACCATTATCACCGTCAGCAAAAACTCCAAACGGAAGTAATTAATCAGGAAATAATGGATAGCAGCCCTGCAGATGAGACCATAATAAGCGGTATATCCTATGACGAGATCATCCACATGATCCGGAAACTGAGTCCGGCTTACCGCACAGTTTTCAATCTCCATGTCATTGAAGGATT
>SKNL01000173.1 GCA_007120555.1 Balneolales bacterium | reverse complement strand
TGATGAACGTCACTGACGAGACGCGCCTCTTCAACCATTTCCAGCGGGGAAGACTCAACGCTATTGTGGATGCGGGTCCACTAACAATTGACCGGATTTCCGGCGGAGATGTCGGTTTGGAAGGCGACGCAGATACCAGCCACGAAGCCGGCAGAGATTCAGGCAGGGAACACGGTAACGAAACCGGCACAGAAGCCGGTACAGAAGTCGGTGTGGAAAACGATGGCACCGATGCATTTGAAAGTTTCCGGCTGGAGCGCCTGCCCAATCAGGATCCCGTTGTACTTCGCTACCACACCCGAAACCGTTTTGGCCTGGACAGATCCGATGCGGCTTCCGTGATCCGGCACACAACCCCTGAACGGATTGCACTGGAGTGGTTCGATCCCTCGCTGACCATCACTTTCAAGGAAGAAGCCTTCACTCAGAGCAACATCGGCCGCGTTTTCCGCCGTTTCGGTGAAGACAGCGAGCACCGCCTTGTCCTGGCATTCAACCAGGATCAGTTGCCACGGATGCTTGCAAAGGTCATTACCGAAAGCATGGACGCCAACCTGCAACGGGTGATGGCACAGCGTCGTGTTTTTTCCAGCGACATTTTCCTCTACCTGGATTACCTCCAAAGCGTTGTTCCCGGAACTGTTCACGAACGGCATCCGGAAGAACTGATGCGCATTGAAACCGACCGCTACCTGCTTCTCGACCATTCTGTTGAGGGTATACGCACCAACAGCCTGAGCTGGTGGATGGATCTGCGCCAGGTCCGCCTCACAGAATCGGCCCGGCAGCCGGAAGCGCTCATGGAGTGGTAACTTAACCGGTCGGATTCCTTTTTTATACGTCTGCCAGACCGCTGTTATCCTGTCCGGAAGCTTCCGTTTTTCTTTTATTTGATGCCGCATTTGCCTACTTTAAGAGCCTGAAAAGAAAATCATTTCTTCCTCTTATGCATCTGGCAATTGTATTACATCCGGCCAACCCAATGGCAGCTCAGGCTGCCGGCGAGTTCCTTTCCCTGGCGGAAATACTGAATTTGCAGGTGCATGCTGCAGGAAAAATCATTGAGTCGGTTCCATCCGCTTCCAGGTACACGAATCTTCATCTTTACGAGAGTGAAAAGGAGGCCATGGAACGCGGTGAATACACTGTGGCCATCGGCGGTGACGGAACCATTCTCAGAACGGCACACATCGCCCGCAAAACCCAACGGCCGTTGCTCTGCATCAACAGTGGCAAGCTAGGGTTCCTGGCAAACATCCAGCGGCAAGACATGGAGCAGGCTCTAACGGAAGTGATAAGCGGCAAGTTCAATCTCGACCGGCGAAATTTCCTGGAAGCGGAATTCAGTAACGGAGAAGTGCAATTTGCCTTGAATGAATTTGTTTTTTCAAGGAAAGGAACCGTCTCCATGGTGACCTTGACAGCCGAGTATGACGGAGCGCTCATCAACCGATACTGGGCTGACGGCATCATCGTCTCATCTCCGACCGGCTCCACGGCTTATAATCTGTCCACAGGCGGGCCCATTGTATTACCACAGACCAACGTCATGGTTTTGACGCCGATCAGCCCGCATACACTGACCACCAGGCCGCTGGTACTGCCTTCCCACAAGAAACTTACCATAAAAGTAGAACCAATCGATCAGGAGGTGCTCTTTTCCGGAGACGGAAACAACTACGGGCTTCCGGAAACATCACCTGAGGTGCACATCCGGCAATCAGATAATTTCATCGAACTGATTGGACTGTCAGAACACAGCTATTTTGAAACCCTGCGTAACAAACTTATGTGGGGTGCCGATGTGCGCGAACAAAAATGAATTCGATTTACTTCATTAACCCCGAAACAAAAATGAAAATATCATGAAAATAACTGTAGTAGGAGCAGGCGGCAACGTGGGTTCGACCGTTGCCCTGACCATCGCTCAAAGAGACTTCGCAAAAGAGGTTGTTGCTGTTGACCTGGAAATCAAAAAAGACGACAAGACGTTCTTTCCCTCCAAGGGACGCGCCCTGGACCAGTGGCAGACCGCACCCATCCTGAACTTTGACACGCGCGTCAAGGGCACCGTCTCGTATGAAGATACCGCCAATTCGGATATATGCGTGATTACAGCCGGACTTCCGCGCAGGCCCGGCATGAGCCGCGATGACCTGCTAAGTGCCAACATGGGTATCGTCAAGGATGTGACCGAAAAACTTGTCAAGCACTCGCCGAATACTATTATTGTCGTGGTTTCCAACCCGCTTGACCTCATGACCTATGTTGCCTGGAAAACCAGCGGGTTGCCTGCCTCCAGGGTGGTCGGGATGGCTGGCATCCTGGATACGGCCCGTTATCGTGCGTTCCTGGCCGAAGAGCTTGAACTGTCGCCGAAAGATATCCAGGCGCTGATCCTTGGCGGACATGGCGACTCCATGGTCCCGCTTCCCCGATACACCACGGTTTCCGGTATTCCGGTGACCCATTTCATCAGCAAGGAGAAGCTGGACGTGATCATTGAGCGCACCAAGAGCGGCGGCGGCGAACTTGTTGGCCTAATGGGCACTTCGGCCTGGTATGCTCCGGGAACTGCTGCAGCCCAGATGGTCGAAGCCATCGCGCTGGATCAGAACCGCATATTCCCGTGTGCCGCTTATCTCGATGGTGAATTCGGACTCAAGGATCTCTACGTGGGCGTGCCTGTTCTTCTCGGCAGGGACGGTGTCAAAAAGATCATTGAAATTGACCTGGATGAGCAGGAAAAAGCACTGCTACACGAGTCCGCCGA
>SKNL01000263.1 GCA_007120555.1 Balneolales bacterium | reverse complement strand
GGCTTTTTCATTCGTCAGCAGCTCCTCTGACGCATTCCCGTACGTTATATCCAACGGATCAACCTCCTGATCCTTTATTTCGGCGATAGGCAAACGAACGGGATAGTTGCCGTAAGGACGCTCGCCCAGAAGCCCGATCAGGTCGTAAGACCCAAGAATTTCCTTTTCCAGAAGCATTTTGGACAAAGCTACCAGTTTATCCTTTTTCTCGGTCAGCAGCTGTTTTGTGCGTTCGCCATTTCTTCTGATAATGGTCTGTACGGCCTCATCTATCCGCTCCGCTGTGTGTTCCGAGTATTTTTTCTGAAAAGCGAAACCGCCCTCTTCTGACGGATCCTGATAGGATATGTAGCCAAGCTCTTCGCTCATACCGTATTCGGTCACCATGGCATATGCCAGCCGCGATATGCGCTCCAGGTCGTTTCTGGCTCCGGTCGATATCTTTCCAAAGATGATCTCCTCCGAGACACGTCCGCCAAGCAGTGCGCATATCTTGTCATCCAGCTCCTCGGTCGTCATCAGAAAACGGTCTTCCAGCGGGGTCTGGAGTGTGTAACCAAGTGCGGCAAAACCTCTTGGGACAATGCTCACTTTCATTACCGGGTCGGTATGTTCCAGATACCAACCGACGATGGCGTGGCCTGCTTCGTGATAGGCAATGATCTCACGCTCATTAGGGCTGATGATCTTGTTCTTCTTTTCAAGTCCGGCCACAACCCGTTCGATGGCATCCTGAAAGTCGATCATCTCAACGGCTTCTTTGTTTCTTCTGGATGCGAGCAGTGCCGCCTCATTGCACATGTTGGCCAGTTCGGCACCCGCGAATCCCGGTGTCTGGGAGGCCAGCAGCTGCAGGTTTACGTTGTCGGATACCTTCAGCTTTTTGGTGTGCACCTGGAGTACTTCCACCCTGCCTTTCAGATCCGGCTTGTCGATCAGAATCTGGCGGTCGAATCTGCCCGGCCGCATCAGTGCGGAATCAAGCACGTCGGGACGGTTGGTCGCGGCCATGATAATAACCCCCTTTTCCGTGTTGAATCCGTCCATCTCCGAAAGAAGTTGATTCAGTGTATTTTCGCGTTCATCGTTGGCTCCGGTGACCTGATTTTTGCCTCTGCTTCGTCCGATCGCGTCAATCTCATCGATAAAAATGATGCAAGGCGCTTTTTCCTTGGCCTGTTTGAAGAGATCGCGAACACGGGAAGCACCGACACCGACAAACATCTCAACAAAGTCCGATCCGCTCAGGCTGAAGAACGGCACGTTCGCTTCGCCGGCAGTGGCTTTTCCCAGCATTGTTTTTCCGGTGCCCGGCGGACCGACCAGCAGAACGCCTTTTGGAATGTTCCCGCCCAGACGGGTGAATTTTTTGGGATCCTTGAGGAAAGCAACAACTTCCTCAACCTCTTCCTTTGCCTCCTCAAGACCCGCCACATCCTTGAAAGTGATCTTGTGCTCACTTTGGCGGTCATAGAGCGAAGCCTTGTTCTTGCCAATGTTCATCAGCTGGGAGCCGGGATTCATGCGGCGGAAAATGAAAATCCAGAAGGCAATGATAAGCATGAGCGGAATAAACCAGATGAAAACATTGCTGAACCAGTTACCACTGATACGGGCGTCGTAGGCAACATTGTGTTCATCAAGCAGGGCACGGATGTCATCTCCTTCGATCATGGTCAGGTGGAACGGGTAGGTGAGTACTTCATCCTCATCGGCGGATTCAAACCAGCGTCGACCTGAAGAAGGATCTTCAAATGTCACGTGGCCTTCCTTCACGGCATCCATCTGGAAGAAACCTTCAATGGTTTTTCCGTCGATAATGGTGATTTTCTCCACGTGGCCTTTGCGCACGTGATTCAGGAACTCACTGTATGTCAGGTCTTTTGTGCCGTCGGGAAAAACAGCCAGGTACGGGATGGCAAGGAGCACCAGAAACAGGATCAGGTAAAGCCATATGAAGGGGAAGCGCGGATTCCCGTCTTCTTTTTTCCTTGGCTCGTACGTATCTGTAGAAGGGTCTTTTTTATTTGTCATAAATCAAAGATACGCATTATTTCCATTATCAGCCGGTTTCATCACCGAATACGATCACGTCACCTTCGGCTGTCTGCATGTCCACCCGGCCGGATTTCCCTGTTATTTTCCCTATGACGGAAAAATCGCGGCTCAGCTCTGCCAGCCTGCCGGCCTCTTTTTCCGGAAGGGTAAAAAGCAGTTCAAAATCCTCTCCTCCATACAGGGCATATTTATCGACGTCCTCTTGCATCTCATCGGCGAGTTTTCGTGTCTGCAGGTCAATGGGTAGTGCAGATTGGTAGAGATAGGCTCCTTTTTGTGAGCTTGTCAGGACGCGCTGCAGGTCGCGCATCAACCCCTGGCTGACGTCGATCATGGAGGTCGGCCGGATGTCATTTTGCCGGAACAGGGAGATCATATCTTTCCCGGCGATGGGCACCAGCTGTCGTTTTACAATGTAATCCCATTCCGTCAGATCAGGCTGCATTACCGGGTCTTCCGACTCTTCCCAGTGCCGTTTCTCACGCAGAAGCACCTTGAGACCGGCTAGTGCGCTGCCCAGATCCCCGGTGACACAAACGGCATCGTCAACTTTTGCTCCGCTGTTGTATACAATCTTTTCTTTTTCCACGTCACCATAGGCGGTGACCGAGATGATCATTGCGTTATGCGACCCGGTGAGATCTCCGCCGGACAGCTGGCACCCGTAATCGGAGCAGGCCATGGCTACGCCCTTGTACAGTTCATCGATCATGTCCCGGGTAATCC
>SKNL01000258.1 GCA_007120555.1 Balneolales bacterium | reverse complement strand
TGGCATCGCTATCCGGCTTACGGCTGGCACGGTCCATTCGGATACGGTCCGAACTATTACGTCGTATACAACTATTACAACGTGACCGGCCAACCAGCCCGCACGCGTATGACGAGACAACCGGTTGCTGCAACAGCTACCCGCGCTTCGGCACTTACCCGTGACGACGCCCGCTCGACCGCAGTGCGAAGCGGCACAAGCCCGCAAAGCGTAACCCGCTCAGGAGCCACTACCGTTGATCGCAGAACAGGTGTGACCCGAAGCACAAGCACTGCTCCTTCTTCTGTCCGTCGCGACGCAGGAACGGCAACAACCCGGTCAACGGGTACAGTTACCCGTAGCACAACGTCAACCCGCAGCAGCGGCACCGTAACACGCAGTACCACCCCGACCCGGAGCAGCAGCGGAACGGTCAACAGGGGAAGTACTACCACCCGCAGCAGCGGCACGGTAAACCGGAGCAGCACACCACCGTCCCGCAGCAGCGGCACAGTGAACCGGAGTTCCAGCACCCGCAGCAGCGGTACAGTGAGCCGGAGTTCCAGCACCCGCAGCAGCGGCACGGTAAACCGGAGCAGCACGCCTCCGTCCCGCAGCAGCGGCACAGTGAGCCGGAGTTCCAACACCCGCAGCAGCGGCACGGTAAACCGGAGCAGCACGCCTCCGTCCCGCAGCAGCGGTACAGTGAGCCGGAGTTCCAACACCCGCAGCAGCGGCACGGTAAACCGGAGCAGCACGCCTCCGTCCCGCAGCAGCGGCACGGTCAGTCGCAGCAGCAACACCAGTCGAAGCAGCAGCTCCGGTTCCCGTACGCGGAATGACTGACAGTCTGCCGGAATTATTTCCCGATAGATTCTGTATCGTCGAACATCAGAGTGAGAATGCTGTTCAATAATTTATTGTACCGTGGACGCAGTCCAATCCAGCCAAATCCTTGCTCACGCACGTTCCGGTTTTTTCAAAGCCCGGGTAACCGCATGTTGAATCCGATGTACCCAGGCTCTTGTATCTTGTAAAAACGTAACCCAGAACATTTTTTCCAACCGCATGACACGAACCGCCCTCCCATCCCGAATGATCCTTGCCATTATGCTCTTCATGGTAGGTTTCTCTGCCGCGCAGGCGCAATACAGCTTTGATGCACTTCGTCTCTCAAAACAGCTGCCCGGACAAGATCCGCACAGCATTGCACTCGGCAGTTCCTCGGCTTCGCAATTGCAGGGATTCGGATCCTACATCATTAATCCGGCCGTGGCTGCACAAATGCCCGCAAGTATGTTCAGTATGGGGATCGGCGTAAGGGAAATTTCCCAGGAGGCAACCTATCTCGGCCAGCAAAGCAGCTTCAGCGACAGCCAGACCGGTCTCACCAATATTGGATTCAGCTACAAGATGCCCACTGTGGTAGGCAGCCTGGTGTTCGGGGGCGGCTACGTTCAGACCGCTGACTACAATACGGCATTCACTATCGACGCCTTCAACGATCTGACATCCCGTACCTATCAATTCCTTACGGATTACACCAATGATATCGCTTTCAATACCTTTGCAATCGATGACTTCAACAATTTTCAGGAATCCGTTTTCGAATACGGAGGGTTTCAGGGAGTTGACCAGTTTGCCGAAACCACCAGACGCGGACAATCCGGGGAGTACAGCATCTTCATGGCTACGGAATTTCAGCCGGACTTCTTCGTAGGCGTCTCGGTAGGCATCCCGGTATCCAAGTCGGTATTTGAGCAGGTCTTTATTGAATCATCACCCCTGGATGTCTCCGGCCGTCCAGTGTATTCCGGTGAGCAAAACACCGGAACCTACAACATTGACCGCATGTTGTTCGAGGAAAAAATAACGGTGGATGCGGTCGGTTACAATGCGCGGGTCGGCTTGCTCTTTACCGGTCTTGATGTGGTGGATTTCGGACTCAGCTACGCTACAGGCACCAGATGGAACGTCGAAGAACGCTTTGATGCATTTGTGCAAACCCGCTTCAGGGATGTGGTTACCCTCGACGGACAGGTCGTGACGGACGGAGACGGCAATACCTTCGGACCTCAGCTCAGCGACGAACTCTCCGGCGAATACTCCTATAATGTCACGTCACCATCGCGGATCCATATCGGTGCATCAACGAGCAGCCTTCCCCTTATCAATCTATCCGCTTCGGCCGAGCGCGTAAATTACAGCAACATCAGATTGAGTGGCTTTGATTCGGTGGACCGGGAAGTGGAAATCGATGAAAACAATTTCATCAACCAGAACTTCAATGACGTCTGGAACTTGCGTGCCGGTGCGTCAATCAACATTTTTGATTCCATTGAGCCCCGGGTCGGCTGGTCCTACATGCCCAATCCGCTGGCATACCTGGATAACAACGACAGACACTATCTGAGTGCCGGAATCGGCATCGGCATCAACCAGACCACATCGATCGATCTCGGCCTTCAGTACGGTTTCTGGAATACCACGGAAGACCTCTATTACGTGGATGCGTCCACCGGTATCATTATTGATCCGGGAACAAACGCACCTGTTACATTTATTGAAACCGCTGACCAGGACGTGGACCGTTTCCATGCCACATTCGGCATCACATTCCGTTTCTAGGGAAAAGAGCCTGTAAACCGTGATTTACTGCGGCATTCAGCCCTGTTGATCCCGGCTCACATGTTCCGGTACTGATAATGCAGTTTCCGTGCTTTTTCCGGGCTGATACCGTGTGGATTGATCGTGAAAACGGCATTTTTCACCCTGCGAACCACATGTGATGCCGTACTGCCCATCAT
>SKNL01000217.1 GCA_007120555.1 Balneolales bacterium | reverse complement strand
TCACCAGGTACAGGCCGAAGACGCTTCCCACCCAGTACCGTGACCCGCCGGCATGCTGTATGCCGCGAATCTGTGACGGCAATCCGGTATTGGCAACACGTACAACGGCAGATTCTCCAGGGGGAAGGTAGAGCAGATTGTTTCCGGTAGTAGTGATCAACACCCCGCCGCGCCGGTCATTTTCAAAAGAGAATGATCGCACCAGGTTGGTCTGCGGTACCAGTGTGAAGCCGAATTCCAGTTCGCGTATCGTTTCCATGGCAGCGTCACGGCCCGGTGGTGCCGACCGGCCGGTTCCCGTCTCCGGCCCTGCCTGTCCGGCCGGATTCCGTTGCGGTGCATCCAGCACATATATCCTGTTCTGTCCGGCAGCCAGAATGCGGCCATCCGTAGTCTCGTGAAGGGCCCGGATGCGGTAGTCTCCGTCCGGCGCCGCAAAGGGGATGCGCGTGAAGCTGTTGGGCAGGGGGGATGCGTTATCTTCCAGATCCGCGAAGGCAATACCCTTGTCCGTGGCTACATAGAGCCGGTTGCGGCGGCTCAGGAGCGTTTGCTTCACGAGATGGTCGGGCAGTCCGTCCGAAATGCACCTTCGGTGAAAATCGTATCCATCATAAAAAGCGAGGCCGTCATCGGTGGCGATGGCCATGTACCCTTCCGGAAGCTGCAGGATATGCTTGACGAAGGTGGAAGGCAACCCGTCCTCGGTCGTGTACAGCTGGTAAGCGGGATCACCCGCCAGTGCTGCCGATGTCAGCATGGTCAGTATGCAGAACAGGAAAAAGGGCCTGCCAGACAGCATATGTAATCCGATTGCCTATTAAATAGGGGTTTTGCGGAATTCCGTTCGAAATAATGAAACTGCCGGTCAGGCAATGATGATAACATTTGCGCCAAGCTTTCTGCTCTTGCCGTCCGGTTTCCCGCAATTGCCGATAGATATTGCTACAAAAAGTTCCATCTATATACAAAAAAAAACGACTTAATGCCATATTGGGCTGTCATTTATCTGATTGCGGATTACCCGGTTCCACTGACATGCAGGACGCTGGAGGCTGTCATGTTCGGTTCATGAAATCTTTAAAAATGTTTTGTATTAACAGGGGAAGAATTTATTTACTGACCGGCATGGAGGCAGAGTGCGGCGTCCACTGCTGACCACTTGTGTTCGGCTGTGGTTATATTATTGTTTTTATTAAAAATAAAATTTGCTTTAGGTTCAGTCATTTACCAATGCTACAGTAAGCAAGAGGCCATCCGCTCTCTTGACGGGTCGACAGCATTTTTAACTGAGGAGGTATGTTATGTCAGGTGGCAGTGATTCCGGATACGGAATGCGGCAGCGCATCGGTTTGTTTGCAGGTCCGGCAGTATTTCTCTTGTTCATGATTATCCCGCATCCCGAGGGGCTTGAGCCCGAAGCGTGGAATGTGGCGGGGGTGGCGCTGTTGATGGCCATATGGTGGGTTTCTGAAGCCATTCCCATTCCGGCGACAGCGCTCTTGCCAATCATCCTGTTCCCCGTGCTGAGCGTGGGCCCCATCGCCGAGGCTACCGGGCCGTTCGCCAACCCGCTGATCTACCTGTTCATGGGTGGATTCATCATTGCCCTGGCCATGGAGCGGACCAATCTGCATCGCCGCATCGCCCTGAATGTGGTCAACGTGGTCGGCGCGCATCCCCGATCCATCGTGATCGGATTCATGATATCGGCAGCTTTCCTGAGCATGTGGGTCAGCAATACCGCCACGGCCATGATGATGCTGCCCATTGCCCTGTCCATCATTGGCCTGGTGGAAAGCGACAAGGCCATGGAAACCGGCGATTTCGACACCAATTTTGCCGTTGTGATGCTGCTCTGCCTGGCATACGCCTGCAATATCGGCGGAATTGGAACCCTCATTGGAACGCCTCCGAATGCCCTGATGGCGGGTTACATGCTCGACAATTACGATGTGGAAATCGGTTTTGCCCAGTGGATGATGATCGGCATACCGCTGGTGGTCATATCGCTCCCGGTGGTGTACTTTGTGCTGACCCGGATGGTCTTCCCGATCCGGATCACCGAAATCCCCGGAGGGAAGGACGTGATCAGGAAAGAGCTCAAGGAGATCGGGTCCATGACGCTTCCGGAGAAAATGGTTGCGGTCGTATTCACCATGACGGCATTGTTATGGGTTACCCGGCCGCTGATCCAGTCTTACATACCGAATTTGTCGGATACCGGAATCGCTATTTTCGGCGCGGTAATCATGTTCCTGCTTCCTGTGAATTTCAAGCGGGGCGAATTTGTACTGAACTGGGAGGATGCCAAAAAGCTGCCCTGGGAGGTGCTGATCCTGTTCGGGGGCGGACTCAGCCTGGCCGCCGCCATCACAGGTACCGGCCTGGCGGAATGGATTGGTGGCTCCCTGAGCGGACTGGACTGGGTGCCGATCATCTTTCTGGTGATGTCGTCGCTGTTCGTGATCATCTTCCTGACGGAGGTGACCAGCAACACGGCCACCGCAGCGGCATTTTTGCCGATCCTCGCTTCGGTAGCCGTGGCCATGGGGCAGGATCCGCTGCTGCTCGTAATCCCGGCGGCCATTGGCGCCAGCTGTGCGTTCATGCTGCCGGTGGCCACCCCGCCCAATGCCATCGTCTATGGCAGCGGGCTGGTGTCCATCCCCAAAATGGCCCGCGCGGGTCTCGTTTTCAACATCCTGATGGTGTTCATCATCACGGGAGTGATCTACCTGCTGATCGGATACGTGTTCAACGTGGCGCTTTAAACAGATTGGTGATTTTGCAG
>SKNL01000018.1 GCA_007120555.1 Balneolales bacterium | reverse complement strand
CTTTTTCACAAATGGATCCCAGGATCAGTCTTGAAAAACCGGTGCGCCCGTGGCTGCTCATGACAATCAGGTCAAAATCCCTGCCCGTTTCCACGATGGTGCGGGCGGCGTTGCCGATGCACACCACCGGTTCCGCGCGAAACTCCTCGTCCACATATTTGGCAGCCAGGTCTTCCAGCTTCTTGTGAAGCGATTTTTCAAGAGTGCGCAGGTCGGCTTCCGGACTTGTTTCGCCCATGTAGTAAAATCCATCCAGTTCATTCACCTGCATGTAGGCATGGAACGGAGTCACCTTGCCCTTGAGCAATTTGGCAAGTGCAACGGCATTGGGAAACGCCAGTAAACTGAGTTCGGAAAAGTCGGTTGGTACGAGAATCCGCGGCTGCTTCATACAACACTCCTGGTAAGGTCTTTGATTATCAGAAAGGTAGCCAATCCGATGCTATTGGACAAGATATCGGTGCAATATCGCGGATGACGTTCAGAAATTCATCCCTATCTGGAATTCGAACAGCACGGCATTGTCACGGCTTCCCATCAGGATCGCCTCTATGGGGCCGAGGACCGTGTTCCAGCTGAGGGCGGTTGCCCAGCCCCATCTGAGCGGCTCTTCAAAAACAGATTGCCCGATCCGGTCGTAAGCGTTGCCGATGTCAACTGATGGTGTAATGTGGAATTGCCCATAAAACCGGTAACGGACTCCCAGTCCGGTTGTGAAGATGTAGTTTCCGGCAAGGGCGTCCTTCCGGTACCCGGCAAAGCTTCGGTGTCCGCCGGCGTAGTAGCGGTAGTGCAGCGGCAAGCTGTTTCCGAGGCTGTATCCGCCACGCAGGGTATGGACAAGGGTAAGACGGGGGGCAACCGGATAGTGGCCGGTCCAGCTTCCGTGAATGCGGCCGAAAGTGGTTTCATTGGGCAGGAAATCCGGGGCATAATCGGCGCGGAGCAGGAAATGCCCTCCGCTTGAGGGCAGGTCAGACCGATCGAGGTTATCAAATTCCAGCTCACCGGCCAGCAGATGAAGGCTGGTCCAGCTGGAGCGAAGATCCAGGAAACCGATACTCTCTGATAGTCTGAAATGTTCGAACCGGTATCCGATACCCATGCGGAACACCGATGAATAAAGGGGGCCGGTCAGTCCTTCCGCATACAGCATGTCTGTTTTGACTTCGGCTTCACGCAGGCTGTTCTGGTAGATATCCAGCTCCCGTTCCCGGAACCCCGCCGAACCATAAAAAGCAAGGCGCGGTTCGATACCGATGTAGTTGAAATACTCTGTTTCGGCCATTGTTTCATATCCCAGCCTCAGATTCAGCCGGGCAGTGGATGCGGGGAATATGAGGTTTCGGAAAGAGGCGTTGAACAGGATCGAAGGTCCGGTCATGTTATTGTGGAAAATCCCGGTCTGGATGATGTTGGCGGTCTGTTCCTCCAGATGGATGACAAGGTCCGCCTCGTCGTAGGTACCGTTCCAGTCAAGCCGGTAGGTGATGCGGTCGAAGCGCTGCATTCCGTAAAGCCGCATCAGGGCATTGGCAAGTATCTGCTCGTCAACGGTATTTCCGCTGTAGATCTGAAGTTTGGATCGTATATGGTCTTCGGGCACGGTTTTGAGTCCCTCGAAAGAGACGGAGCGTACCCGGAAAGATTCAAGCCGTTGGAAGGCTGGGATATGGGAGCCGTTTCTGGTGGACCTCAGATCGTTCAGCGAATCTGCCAGTGCGCGTATTTCATCGATCCGGGCCCGGGCAGCGGTCTCTCCGGCCCGGATGATCTCATCAACATCGCCAAAGCTCAACGTGGTGTACCGGCTCAGGTCGGGCTGGATGTTGAAATCGGCCCTGTCCCGCTGGATGTGCATGGATGTGCGCATTCCAATTGCGATGGTTTGCGTCAGGATGTCGGGCAGCGACAGCAGTTCATCCGCCGGCCTGAGATCGGAACTGGAGTTGACGGAAATGACAAAATCGGCGCCCAGGTCAAAAGCCTCCTGCACGGGCATGTTGTTCACTACACCGCCATCCACCAGATACCGTCCGTTTAGCCAGACCGGTTCAAAAATGGAAGGAATGGACATGCTGGCCCGGATGGCATCGGGCAGGAAACCGCGGTCAAGGATTATCTGTTCACCGGTTTCCAGATCGGTTGCTATGCACAGAAAGGGACGCGGAAGCTCCAGGAAGTCTTCAATGCCGTGATACTGCCAGGTCAGCCGGGCAAGCAGATTGAAAATATGGTTGCCGGATACAAGTCCCGCAGGCAGCACGACCCTTGTTCCCTCGACCGGAAAAGACACGGTAAAAAGCCCGTCGTACTTTTTTTCTTCCATGGGAAGGTACTTCCTGTCAACGCGTTCTTCGAAGAGTGCGCGCCAGTCGGTTTTCCGGACCTCGGCATCCATCTGCTCAGGAGTGTAACCCATGGCATAAAGCGCTCCGACGATGGCGCCCATGCTGGTGCCGGTGACCAGGTCGACCGGGATTCCCGCCTCCTCGAAAACCTTGAGTACCCCGATGTGGGCCAGGCCTGCCGCTCCGCCGCCGCTGAGTGTGAGGCCGACGACAAAATCGTGGTCATAGTCAGGTTTGCGTTCAATCTCCTGAGAGTGAACGTGGCCGGTAGTTACCAGAAGGGAAGGGGCAAGCAGAAGCAATGCCCTGATAACTGCAATCCGCAACGATCTCATGTGTTCAAACATTTTGGATTCAAGCGGTCACATGCAATTCCATGACCGGTTTTAATCATGCGCCTGTGTGTCCTGGCGCCAGCCCGGTCATGTTCATTTCATTGAAAGTCCGAATTACCGGCGGTT
>SKNL01000073.1 GCA_007120555.1 Balneolales bacterium | reverse complement strand
ACGAATCGATGCTTGATTTGAACACAGGTGTGCACAAGCTGGAGCGTTGCGCTTCGGTGCTGAAGGCGATTGCACATCCCATACGAATAGCCATCATCGAACTGCTGGAAAAGCATGAAAAGCTCTCGGTGTCGGAAATCCACGAACAGCTCAACCTGGAGCAGGCCGTTGCCTCGCATCATCTGGGCATCCTGAAAAACAAGGGTGTGCTGGTATCCTATCGGGAAGGCAAGAACATGCTTTACGAACTGAAACACCGTCAGATCACGCAGATTATCGAGATCATGGAGCGCTGCAGCACGGTCTGACCGAATGTGGCGCTGAACGGCAACCGAAACGCTTTACGATGAACGGCAAGGATCTCTTTGATGATTCGCAACCCGATGGTCCGGGTGGCACGTCCCGCTCGCAGCCGCTGGCCACGCGCATGCGGCCTGTTTCCGTGGAGGAATTTGCCGGACAGGAGCACCTCGTCGGCGAGGGCAAGCTGCTGCGGCGCATGATCGAAAGCGGCCGTATCGGTTCCATGATCTTTTACGGCCCCCCAAGCAGCGGAAAAACCACGCTGGCCCATGTCATTTCCCGTGAGATCGATGCCGATTTTGTGATCCTCAATGCGGTGTTGGATGGCGTCAAGGAGTTCCGCGAAGTGGTCCGCCAGGCCGGCGAGCAGCGCAAGCTATACCACAAAAAGACCATCCTGTTCGTCGACGAGATCCACCGCTGGAACAAGGCGCAGCAGGATGCGCTCCTTCCCCACATCGAATCCGGACTCATCACCCTCATCGGGGCCACCACGCTCAATCCTTTCTATTCGCTGGTGGGACCGCTCCTCTCCCGGTGCCAGCTCTTCGAACTTCATCCCTTCGGCGCCGATGACATCCGCCTGCTGCTCAAACGCGCCCTTCGAGACAAGGAGCGCGGACTCGGATCCTACGCTGTCACGGTTACCGACGAGGCCATCGACTATTTCACGGAGTATTCCGGCGGCGACATCCGGCATGCCCTCAATGCCCTGGAGATGGCGGTTCTGACCAGCCCGGTGAACGAGGAGGGGCTTCGCCGGGTGGATGTGGACGTTGCCCGTGAATCCATCCAGAAGAGATATCTGCGCTACGACCGCACCGGCGACGAGCACTACCACTACGCCTCGGCCATGATCAAGTCATTGCGGGGATCGGATCCCGACGCCGCCTTGTACTGGCTCACGGCAATGCTGGAAGGCGGGGAGGATCCCCATTTCATTTTCCGCCGCCTGCTGATCTTTGCTTCGGAGGATGTGGGCCTGGCCGACCCGCATGCGCTTGCCGTGGTCAACAGCGCACACGACGCCTTTGAGAAATGCGGTATGCCCGAGGGGTTCTATTTCCTGTCCCATGCCTGTCTCCACCTGGCTCTCGCACCGAAAAGCAACAGTACGGGCGCTATCTTCGCAGTGGCCCGCGGGCATCGGGAACAGGGCACGAAGCCGGTTCCCGATCATCTGCGGGACAAGACCGCCAACACCAAAAAAGCCCGCTATCTGGATGCGGACAATGCCTCGGACGACTACAAGTATCCACATGACTATCCGGGGCACTGGGTGGAGCAGCAGTACCTTCCTGACAGGTTGAAGTCGGCTCGGTGGTACAGGCCCGGCGACCAGGGACTGGAAGCAAAACGCTGGGAACGCCTGCGCCGGATCCGTGAAACTGAAACCAGAGGTGGAGAAAAGGGGTCTCAAAAATCGCTTGAACAGCATCCACAAAAGTCTGGTGATGATCACGGAAGCAAAGGGGAGTGAATAGGATGTTGATATCAACGGCACATCACTAAAAAAAACGCCACCCCGTCCGTGGACAGAATGGCGTCTTGATGAGGGCGTTATGAACCCCGTTTTAGTACAACCTGTTTGTTAAATTATTTCCTCGGCAGTGAACGGGAGTCGGGTTCACTTCGACTCGGCACCGGCTGTGGAGAGGTTGGCGTCGATCATGGCAAAATTCGGATAGGCGCCTACCCCGTGCTCCGAGAGATCGAGTCCGCGTGTTTCATATTCCTCGGAGACGCGCACTCCCATGATTGCCTTGATGGCTGCGAAAACCCCAAGGGAGAAGAGGAACGTGGTCCCGAAGATGGCCAGTATTCCCAGAAGCTGAATACCTAAGGTCGCCGCCGGTGAGAAGATTGCCACGGCAAGGGTCCCCCAGATGCCGCACACGCCATGAACGGAAATGGCACCCACCGGGTCGTCGATTTTGAGGGAATCGAACATCAGGATCGCTCCGACTACGATGGCACCCGCGATCGCACCGACGAGAGCGGCTGACAGCGGGGCAATCACATCGGCGCCGGCGGTAATGCCCACGAGTCCGGCAAGGATGCCGTTCAGGGCCATGGAGGCATCCAGTTTTTTCAGTGCAACACGTGCGGTGAGCATGGCGGCAAGGGCGCCGGCGGCAGCCGCGATGGCGGTTGTCACGAACACATAGGACACGGCAGCCGGATCGGCACTGAGCACCGAACCGCCGTTGAATCCGAACCAGCCGAACCAGAGCAGGAAGACGCCGACGGTGGCCAGCGGCACGCTATGGCCCGGGATGGTGTTGACCTTGCCGTTCACATATTTCCCCAGCCGGGGGCCGAGGATGATCACGCATGCCAGTCCGGCCGCTCCACCAACACCATGTACGAGTGTGGATCCGGCAAAATCATAAAATCCGAGCTGGTCGAGCCAGCCGCCGCCCCACACCCAGCTGCCGGTAACAGGATACAAAAACGCCAGAAGAAGAGTACCGAAAATCATGAATGCCGAGAGCTTCACGCGTCCGGT
>SKNL01000164.1 GCA_007120555.1 Balneolales bacterium | reverse complement strand
CCGGCGTTGTTCTCGCCGTCGGTCAACAGGATGATCACCCGGCTATCGGCATCGCTGTTGCGCAGCCGGTTCACGGCCGTGGCCAGGCCCATGCCGATGGCCGTTCCGTCACGCACCATGCCCAGGTCCACGTGTTCCAGCTGATTCTGCAGCAGATTGTAATCAAGCGTGGGAGGCACCAGGGTAAAACTTTCACGGGCAAAGACCACGATACCGATCCGATCCGATTCCCGCCTGCCAATAAATTCCGAGGCAACCTCCTTGACGGCCAGCAGACGGTTGGGCTTCATGTCCTCAGCCAGCATCGAGGATGATATGTCGATTACCAGCATGATGTCGATGCCCTCCACCTGCCGCTCCTGGTAGGTGCGTTCGGCCTGCGGACGCGCCAGCGCCAGAATGATCAGTAAAACGGCAGCAACCTGCAGCCCGAAGCCTGCAAAAACACCATACGACCGCCAGTTGCCGGGCATGTACTCCAGGTCGGACGTATCGGAATACGTCAGATAGGGAATCTGCTTCTTGTTGTAATAGCGGTACTGCATCCACAGTATCAGCGGGATGAGCAGCAGCGCCCAGAACCATGCGGGATTATCCCAGATCATAATCAGTATCTTCTGAAACTTTTTCTTTTTGCTCCTCTTCGTGCTTTTTGCGCAGAACGGCGATGCGGTACCGGTCGTTTTCTGCAATGCAATTAAACAGCGATCGGGCGATATTCATAACGTTGTCGCAGTCTGATTCATTGGGTTCGTATTTCGCGAACTTGACCAGATCCGCTTCCTGCAAAATACGGGAAGCCAGCGCCACGATTTCCTCATCGGCCCGTGTCGATTTCAGCTCCAGGATCACTTCCCATGTGGTTGATTCCAGCGCCGGAAACCGGTATGCCCGTTCAAAATAGGAGCGGAACGCATCCCCCAGCTCGGTGTAAAACTGCTTGGGGAGCCGATGCGGCTCACCATAAGCATACTGGATCCGGTCCAGCTCGCAGCGAAGGTCATCCAGCGGATTGCGGAACGGTTCGAGCCGCACTACCGGCTTCACAACCGGCTTCGATTCCGGAATGAGCTTCTGCCGGTAGCGGTACATCAGCCAGACCGCTATGGCTGCCAAAACCAGTCCAAGCAACAAAAACGGCCACCAGGCCCTGAAAAACGGGAAAATGGGCTTGAGCGGACGCATATCGGCATCAGGATCGTCCACACGGCTGCGGTACCCGAATGGCACCTCGGGAATGGCCAGCTGCAGCGTATCAGCCCCCCTCACAAGTCCGGCCTGCAACTCCGGCACTTCCGCACCATCCACCCCGAAATAGACCAGATGGTAAACGAGTGTGTCGCCCCGCTGGTCCCGCTCCACCTGACGGCTGCGGATCAGGAAATCGGGTGCGAAATCCGCACTGTCGGGATATAGCACGGCGTCAAACCCCTCTACGCCGGTGATACGCACCTGATAGGTGAACCGGTCGCCGGTCTGCAGCGTGTCACGATCGATTGCGCTCACGGCCTCCTGCGCCAAAGCCACCCCGGCACCCATCCACAGGAATACCGGACCGAGCGCCAAAAGCGCCAGCAGGACCGGAAGCCGGATTGGTAACGGAGAGCATGACATCGGACAGAATGACATCGTGGATAAGTTGCTTTCTGGAAAGGGTTAGTTTGCGGACAATGGTTCGGACTCAGTGACGGCGGAGGCGCCTTTGAAAGAAATTCATTACCGGCTCTATGTAGGATTCGTTGGTCTGCAGGGTGATATTGTCGATGCGATGCTTCAGGAAGAGCTTCTTAAGCTGGACCATTCGGTTGTGCCGGCGCCTGCTGTACTGACTGCGGACCGCCGTACTGGAAGTATCTATAACGCGGTACATGCCGGTTTCCGCATCGCGAAGCGGGATGAGCCCCAGGTCGGGAAGCTCCCGTTCCAGCGGATCGTCAATGACTATGCTCACAAAATCATGCTTGCTGTTGGTGATGCGGAGCTGCTTTTCATATCCGGAGGACTGGAAATCGCTGATCAGGATGAAGATGGAACGGCGGCGCAGGATCCTGGTCAGATAACCCGTGGCATTGCCGATATCGGTTCCCTGTCCCTGCGGCTCGGTCGTCAGCAGCTCCTGGATGAGCCGCAGCACATGCGCCCGGCCCTTTCGCGGGGTCACCACCTTCTCAATACGGTCGGTGAACAGCAGCAGCCCCACCTTGTCGTTGTTCTTGATGGCACTGAAGGCCAGCACCGCCGAAAGCTCGGTCACCAGGTCCAGCTTGCGCTGCATGCCGCTGCCGAACTTCCCGCTGGGAGAGATATCCACGCAGAGCATCAGGGTCTGCTCCCGCTCCTCCTCATAGATCTTGATATAAGGCTCCTTGTTGCGCGCCGTGACGTTCCAGTCGATCTGGCGCACATCGTCGCCGAACTGGTAGGGACGCACTTCGGAGAAGGTCATGCCACGCCCCTTGAAGGCGGACTGATACTCACCCCCAAACACCTCGTTCACAATGCCTTTCGTGCGGATTTCAATCCGCCGGATTTTCTTGAATATTTCTTTCGATAACATGAGGTCTATAATACGGAAGTCCAAGGTCGTATTTCAATGCAAAAAAGCTAAAAACCAAATGATATTTGCGAATTTCCACAATGAATTTTTTGTATATTTCCAACGATATTCAGGGATATCATGGCTGTGTGCCTTCCCATACAATTATTACTGTTGCCAGTTTACTCTTTCTTTCATTGAAACCATTAAACAAGCGGGGATCGTATCATGTTAATTGGAGTACCCAAAGAGATCAAATCACACGAAAACAGGGTGGCGCTGCT
>SKNL01000206.1 GCA_007120555.1 Balneolales bacterium | reverse complement strand
ATGTGAATTCATTCTGACATTATGAATCTTAATTGATTTAAACAGATGAAATACCGTGATGCCTGTTGGGATGAAGCAATGAAATCCCTGTTTGAAATTGAATTTTCCCAAACAAGTTCTGAATCGGGAAAAGTTTGAGTTGTTTTCTGAATTGATTATAAAACACAAAAAAACAGGGGTTGCATTTCCGATAGTTGACTTCCCATGTGATCTGAATCCTGATTGTAATACTGTATATTGTGATGTGAAACTCATGCCTTTTAGCCAGGGGGCGTATCTTATGAGCTTTAGCAACTTCTCATAACAGTTACGTGCCTCCTTGAAAAAATTCTATTTGTACGCATACAAATTTGCACCTCAAATGATTGTCAATCGGGGGAAAAAAATAATGTGGTTCTTGCTGCTCTGTTTTGTTTTGTTCTCGATCGATGTTGAAATGGTTTTTGCCGGCAATTCTGAAGATTCCAGACATCTGGTGCTTGTTGCCGGCTCTGCCAGCCACAGAGTGGGAGAACATGAACACCGGGCTGGTGTGCTGTTGATGGAACGGTGCCTTGCCGGTGTACCGGGATTGGAAGTGAGTAGCCATTTTGATGGGTGGCCGAGCGATAACCGGGCGTTTGACAACGCCGACGCTATTCATCTTTTCATGGATGGCGGGCAACGGCATCCGGTCATTCAGGAAGACCGGTTGCAGTTAATGCAACGACTCATTGACAGGGGTGTGAGTTTCGGGGCGATGCACTATGCCGTTGAAGTTCCAAAAGACCAGGGCGGCGAACAGTTTATGGATTGGATTGGGGGCTATTACGAGACCTACTATTCCGTGAATCCCTTCTGGGAACCCAATTTTAATAATCTGCCCAATCATCCGATATTACGCGGAGTGAAACCTTTTTCAGTTCGGGATGAGTGGTATTTCAGCATACGCTTTCGTGAAGACAAAGTAGGGGTTACTCCGCTTCTCGTCGATGCTCCATCAGATGAAACCCGGGGCGGCCCCTATGTTTACCCCCACGGACCCTATGATCACATCGAGGAACAAAATGGAAAAAGCGAAATCGTGTCCTGGGTCGTGGAACGCAAGGATGGCGGACGTGGATTCGGCTTTACCGGGGGGCATTTTCACGAAAACTGGGGCAATGAGGATTTTCGCAAGTTTGTATTGAATGCACTGGTCTGGCTTGCAGGACTGGATGTTCCGGCAGCGGGGGTGCAATGTGCAGTTACGCAAGCTGAACTTGAAGAGAATCTGGATGAATAATCTTTTTTTACAAAAGCGCAAAAGTATTTTTTATCGATGACATAAGTCCTGATCAGGTCTTGAGCAGACAGTGTGTCTTTTTATATATGAAATAATTTTGGCAAACAGTAGACCAGGAGTCATGAAAAGAAAACTTAGAATGGGAATGGCCGGTGGAGGCATTGGTGCCTTTATTGGAGCGGTGCACAGGCAGGCAGCCATCATGGACGGACAGATAGAATTGGTCTGCGGAGCGTTCAGTACCAATCCGGAAGTATCCAAAAAATCCGGCAAACAGCTTTTTTTACCGGATGAACGGGTTTATGGAACATACGGGGAGATGATGGCCGGGGAGAAGTCCTTGCCGGAAGGGAAACGTATGGATTTCGTTTCTATCGTTACTCCCAATCACGTGCATTATCCAATAGCCAAAGCCGCACTTGAAAATGGATTTCACGTGGTATGTGAGAAGCCGTTGACAGTAACCAGCAGGGAGGCCGAAGAGCTAGCCTCGCTTGTTGAAAAAACGGGCCTGTATTTTGCGGTCACCCATACCTACACCGGCTATCCAATGGTCAAACAGGCCCGGTACATGATCCAAAAGGGCGATCTCGGCAAAATTCGTAAGATAGTTGTGGAGTATCCCCAGGGATGGTTGTCAACGCGTTTGGAAAAGGAGAATCAGCAGGCATCCTGGCGAACAGATCCCGAAAAGGCGGGTCCGGCAGGTTGCCTGGGTGATATTGGAACACATGCCCATAATCTTGCAGAATACATCTCCGGACTAAAGGTCACGGAACTGTGTGCTGATCTCAGTTCTCTGGTTGAGGGCCGTCAATTGGATGACGATGTGAACATCCTGCTTCGATTCAATAATGGAGCACGGGGAGTGCTTCATTCCAGTCAAATTTCTACTGGAGAAGAAAATGCGCTGAAGATTTATGTATACGGTGAGAAAGGCGGACTTGAGTGGCATCAGATGAAGCCCAATACGTTATTGGTGAAACACCTTGATCGGCCTGTAGAAATTTACAGAACCGGAGTTGATCATGGGAATTACCTATCTGAGGCTGCCATGCACAATACCCGGGTGCCGTCCGGCCACCCGGAAGGATACATCGAGGCCTTTGCCAACATCTATAGAAACTTTGCTCTGACCCTGGCCAGTAAGATGCAGGGTGAGGATCCTGCTCCCGAAATGCAGGATTATCCGACAGTGGAGGTTGGACTCCGCGGCATGAAATTCATCGAAGCCGCAATAGCTTCCGGTAAAAGTGACAGAAAATGGACTCCGGTTCCATGAGCAAACGATAAAATTATCCCCTATACTATCTTTTTGGAAAGGGCCATAACATCAACAGTAATTACATGTCTGGAAATAATCACACTAGCATTGTAAAAAAGTATGTAACCGAATCCGTAATTCCAGCAGCCGCCTTATTGCTGTTGGTTTTTTTTGCAACGGGCTGCAGCAAGTTGTTTGGCACAGCAGAAACTGATCAGGAGATACCCGGGGCGGCAACTGAGCATGAAATCGACCCCGATTTTGCGGCATACACGCAGAATATTCACGGTTCGGAGGTGACCATGGACATGGTGCCGGTACAAGGCGGTACATTTACCATGGGCCTGGCACCCGGCGAAGAGGGAAAGGATTCCCACGAAGGGCCGCAGCGACGGGTCAGTGTCGGCTCGTTCTGGATGACCAGTCACGAAATCTCCTGGGAGCAGTACGAATTGTTCCATTTGGAAGTTGTCGAAAAAGAGATTGCAGAGGAACAACTGGACCGGTTTGGAATCGAACCTGACGCCATTGTCACCCCCTCGCCTCCCTGGGGTGACAAAACGTTCGGCATGGGACGCATCGGGTACCCGGCAGTGGGCATGACACACTACGCTGCTGTGGTATATGCCATGTGGCTCACAGCCAAAACCGGCGAATTTCATCGTCTGCCCACCGAAGCGGAATGGGAATACGCCTGTCGGGGTGGCATTTACCAAAATTACAATTTGCAAGGAGATGCAATGGCACTGGAGGAATACGAGTGGTTCCGTGGCAACAGTGAAAACAGTTATCAAAAAGTTGCGTCAAAAAAGCCGAATCCACTGGGACTTTATGACTTGAAAGGAAATGTTGCCGAGTGGACCATGGACGAGTATCATGATGATTATCACGACAGGCTTGATGGTGAAATCGCCGATAACCCATGGTTCAAACCGGATGTGCTGTATCCGCGCGCCGTCAGGGGCGGTTCATACAGGGATCCGGCCGGTGACATTCGCTGTACTCACCGGCGCGGCTCGGATGGACACTGGAGCCGAAACGACCCCCAGATTCCAAGGAGCATGTGGTGGCATACCGATGCCCCATTTGTCGGGTTCCGGCTGGTCAGGCCTAAAGAAACACCATCAAGGGAAGAAATGATGGAATACTGGATCTTGCCCATATTTGATTTCTAATCCTTTTTCATGCTATTAATGGAGGCACACCAATTCATATCAGCAGCATAATTGCCATATCACGACTAATTTACAGTGGTTCAGTGAAATGAAAACAAACGATACAGAAAAAAAAATTGAAATCACAAGACGTGATTTTGTCAAAGGCGCGACCATGACAGCAAGCGGTCTTTTGCTGGGTTCACTGCCACTCTCATCAAGTGCATATGCTGCGGGCAGCGATATGATCAAAGTTGCCCTTGTCGGTTGCGGTGGCAGAGGCACCGGTGCCGCATTTAATGCCCTGGCTGCCGGAAGTGATATCAAACTGGTGGCCATGGCCGATGTTTTCGAGAATCGTCTGGAAGAGAGTTATTCCCGGCTTTTTCAGCGCTTTGGTGACTCCGAACAACTTGATGTGCCTGAAGACCACAAATTCATTGGGTTCGACGGCTATAAAAAGGCCACAGACCTCGCCGATGTCGTGCTGCTTGTCACTCCTCCGGGATTTTGCCCGCGCCACTACAAATATGCCGTTGAAAAAGGGAAACATGTATTTATGGAGAAGCCCGTTGCCACCGACGCACCGGGCGTGCGCACTGTTTTGGAATCCGGAAAAATCGCCAGGGGAAAAAAGCTTAATGTGGTTGTCGGGCTTCAACGGCGTTATCAGAATAATTATCGCGAAATACTGCGCCGAATTCACAACCGTGAAATAGGTGATATTGTTTCGGGCCAGGTCTACTGGAACCAGGGTGAATTGTGGATGAGGGAGCGCAAACCGGAATATTCGGAACTGGAATACCAGATGCGTAACTGGTATTATTTCAACTGGTTATGCGGAGACCATATTCTGGAGCAACACGTTCACCAGATTGATGTTGCCAATTGGTTTCTGGGCCAATACCCTGAAAAAGCACAGGGAATGGGAGGCCGTGAAGTGCGAAGAGGCAAGGAATACGGGCAAATATTTGACCACCATTTTGTAGAATTTACCTACCCGGGCGGGGCAGTCATCGCCAGCCAGTGCCGTCAAATTCCCGGGTGTTTTATGCGGGTGGCAGAAGAATTTCAGGGTACCCGGGGGGTTCTCAGCATAGATGGCAGCAACAATGCCATCATCCGTGATCGAAATCAGAATGTTCGCTTTGAGCATGATGGGCTTGAAGATCCCAATCCATATCAGCAGGAGATAGACGAACTTTTTGAGTCCATTCGACGGGGGCATGTCATAGACAATACCGATTATGGCGCCAAATCTACCCTTGCGGGAGTGATGGGACGTATGGCTACCTACACCGGACAAATGATTGACTGGGATGCTGCGCTGCATTCGCAGGACAAACTGGTACCCGATCACATCGATTGGGATATCGAGCCACCGGTCCTTCCGGATGAGAATGGATACTATCCGATTCCGATTCCCGGACAAACCCCGGTATTGTGACATAACAGCGTAAAATGACCAGAATACGATGAAAAAAACCAAAGATTTCTGGGCTCAGGAGTCATTGCTGCAAAGCCGTCGTGATATGATCCGGAATACGGCAGCACTGACTGCGGTTATGTCAACCGGACTGCTGGGGCTGGGTGCTGGTGAATTGCTCGCCACCGCAAAGAAGGCGCGCTCCTCAGCGGATCGTCGTAGAAGGATCCATCAGGTACTGGTATCCTGGCCTTATATGGCTTTTGGTGGAAAATGGAATCTGGATCAGCTTTGCCAGGCTGCTGTAGATTTGGGATGCAAGGGAATTGAACTGGTTGGGCCTGACGCCTGGAAGACCATGCGCAAATACGGATTGGAATGTGTCCTGTCTGTAAACGGCATGCCGGACCCGCCATACGAAAAGGGTCTGAACAATCCACGCTATCAGCCCCAGGTCATCGAAACGACCAGGCGCAGGATCCAGGAATGTGCAAGCGCCGGAGTTCCTTCCGTCATTGCTTTTACCGGATACAGATACCGGAACAATGATCGTCCCCAGGATGGGGAAATATCACCGGAAGAGGGAGCCGATCATACGGTAAAGGGACTTGAAGAGCTTGCCCAAGATGCCGAACACCATGGGGTTACCATCTGCCTGGAGCATCTGAATTCACGTGTGGCGGATGATGATTTCAGAGGCCACCCCGCCTATCAGGGTGATGATATTGATTACTGCGCCGACATCGTTCGACGCGTCGGTTCACCCCGGGTAAAACTGCTGTTCGATATCTATCACGTACAGATTATGAACGGGGATATCATTGCCCGCATCCGCGAATATGGCGTTGATCTTATCGGACATATCCATACAGCCGGAGTTCCGGGCCGGGTAGAGATGGACCATGCGCAAGAGTTGAATTATCCCGCCATCATGGAAGCATTGCTGGAAATCGGCTATGAAGGCTATGTGGGTCATGAATTCATTCCGACAAGAAATCCGATGGATGGGCTTCGCCAGGCTATTGCGCTGTGTGATGTGTAAAAAGGCAACGAAATTTCAGATGTAAAACCTGAACAGAAAACGAGGTTAATTATGAAAGGTCCGGCAATTTTTTTGGCTAAGTTTATGGGCGATCAGGAGCCCTTTAACAGTCTTCGGTCCATCCGGCCTGCGACAAGCTGTTCGGCGGCTTTGCTCCCTCCGAGGTCCATGACGATCCAAAGGCACGAACTCAATGGGCGATTGACCAGATGAAATACGCGGCCAGAGCCAGCATGAACCCGGGATTCACCGCTCATGTCACATTTTCAGGTGGATTGCTTTGGCATACGATGTATCCCTGGCCTCAGCGTCCGGCCGGTCTGGTCGAGACCGGATTCGAAGAGCTGGCAGATCGCTGGCTGCCCATTCTCAGAGAATTTGATGAGAATGGCGTGGATGTCTGTTATGAGCTGCATCCCGGTGAGGATCTTCATGATGGTGTCACTTATGAACGTTTTCTGGAAGCCACAGGCAATCATCCCAGAGCGAATATCCTGTATGATCCGAGCTATTTCGTATTGCAGCCGATGGATTATCTGGAATTCATCGATATCTACCAAGAACGAATCCGGCTTTTTCATGTGAAAGACGCCGAATTCAAGCCGCAGGGGCGTTCCGGGGTATATGGCGGATATCAGGGATGGGTGGATCGACCCGGCCGTTTTCGCTCACCGGGTGACGGGGATGTTAACTTCCGGGCCATCTTCAGTAAAATGGCACAATATGATTTTGAAGGCTGGCCTGTTCTGGAGTGGGAGTGCTGTCTGAAACATCCCGAGCAAGGGGCAGCCGAAGGAGCGATGTTCATTGCTGATCACATTATCCGGAAAACGGAAAAGGCATTTGACGATTTTGCCGGTGCCGGAGCCGACGAGAAACTCAACAGGGATGTACTGGGATTATAGTAGTAAAGTGATTGCCATAGCAGTTTTTTTTGCGGGTAATCATGTTTGATTTTTTAGCATTGATAACGCACATGTAACCATTTGAACAGCTCAATTATAACCCATAGAGTAATATGCGTTTTCGAATAGTGACGTTTTTATTGATTTTCTGCATGATATCGGCTTCCCTCAGTTATGCAGACAGTCAGGGATTGGATTGGAGTAACACTGAGTCGCCGTCGCCTTCATCTTCATCTTCACCTTTATTTCATTTCAGCGACGTTGAATTCAGGATCTCAGGCACATCAAATGTCAGGGATTGGGATATTGTATCGGATACCCTGGGGGGGATAATTCGCCTTGGTCCTGCCTATATACAACCCGATGAAAATTCTGGCAACCCGGCTCAGTGGATTGAAGAAGTCTATTTGTACATTCCGAATCACTCTCTTGAATCCGGCATCCGCATGATGAACCAGACCATGAATCAGTCACTTGAGAGTGAAACCTATGCCAAATTGGAATACAGAATGACAAATATTGTTGATATGCTGGCAGATAGCGGCTCTGAGGAGCAGGGTTTTATCGTCAATGGTGTTGTTGGTGCGGCAGGTTCTGAATACGAACTTGAGCATGAGGTTTATGTGCGTCAGCTTTCCGGGGAAACCTTCCGGATCTTTGGTGATTTTGAAATGAATATGACGGATTTGGGAATTGAGCCACCAACATTCATGCGGGGAGCTTTGACGACCACCGATGCCGTCAGGGTGGATTACAATTTTACGGTAACTTTTGAGGATTGACATTCCCCTGTTTTTTGGTTGACTATCCATCAGCATTTATTGCAAAGCGCACGGGTCTCCTGTAAACTGGCTGATTCAATCTCCCGGGAGAATTGCGAATTTTTCAAACCCATCAGAATGGAGAAAGACGGGACCTTCTTCCGAGAATACGTGAATACGTGCTTCGTATCCGTCGAGTTGGTTAATCATTGCAATTCCGTCTTCTGGTGGAAGGACAGCCAGGGCTGTTGCCAGGGCATCCGTCAGCGTGGCGTCATTTCCAATGACAGTCGCGGAATTCTGATGAGTTACCCCCAAACCAGTTTCGGGATCCACGATATGCGAATAACGAACACCTTCAATTTCAATAAACTGATAAAGATCACCCGAGGTAGTTATCGCCTTGTTGGACAGTTTTATGGATTTGGGTGTCTGTTTGCCATTTTCAGGGTTCTCCGGAAGCACCAGTATCCAATGATTTCTGCCGGGTGGAGGATCGCCGGTCAGTATGTCGCCACCGGCATCGATAAGCACCTTTTTCAGCCCAAAATGTTGAAGCACGTTCCAGATCTCCGAGGCAGCATATCCCTTGCCTATCCCCCCAAGATCAATTTGCATGTCGGGTGCGTTAAGCCGGATGGCACGTTCTGTTTCGTGAAAAGAGATATGTTCATATCCGACAGATTTTGATAAGACCGAAATCTCATCCTGACCGGGAAGATCGGAACGCGACTGCCGGATCAGGTCACGCCATGCGTGGGTCAAGGGACCGGCCGTGACATCAAATGCCCCGCCGGTCAGCTGTGATACCTCTTGCGCAATTCGCAAAATATCGTACAATTCCTTGCTTACCGGGATATACTGACCGCTTCCGGAAGCATTGGAAAGAAGTTGGACTTCACTATCAGGCAGGTAATCGCTGAAAATGGAGTTCAGGACTTCAACTCTTTGAAAAGCGGAATCGGCTGCTTCGCAGGCACGTTCGGAGTCGTGAGAGTACACGGTGATTCGAAACAGCGTGCCCATATGCGGCGACTCAAAAACTAACCTGGATTCATTTCCGGTTGCTTCGGTACTGACCGGATTAGGGATTGCAGCCAGAAAGATAAAAAGGACGAAAAAAAGGCAAAGCGTACGCCGGATACGGATTTGGCAGCACTGCATAGTTTCAGAATAAAAGAATTAGAAGTGAATGCAAGTTTAGCATGTTAATCCCTGAAAGTAAAAGCACATCTTTGAAAAACTCACAAAAAGGATTATCCGTATATTATTCCATAAAATTACCAGTTAATGATCTGGCCCGTGCAATGGAAGTACCGTTCTTCTTCTCATTCTCAAACAATTACGCAAATTTTTGGATCCGATGATCAAGACCAACATACTTCCAACCAATCTCAACCTCATTTTATCCCGTTCGCATCTGCTTCTTTTTTTTATGGTGATTGTCATTGCTGATACATTTGCTCAAAAACGTGACATCCATCAGGAAGAGTGGTCAGATCTCTTCAATGGAGTCAGCCTTGATGGCTGGGACATAAAAATTGCGGGACATGAACTGAACAACAATCATCATGAGACGTTCAGGGTAGAAAATGGCATCTTGAAAGTTGATTACAGCCGATATGATGACTTCGATGACCGGTTTGGTCACATTTTTTACGATGAGTCTTTCTCGCACTACAGACTTGTAGTGGAGTACCGTTTTGTGGGTGAACAGGTGCCCGGTGGACCCGGATGGGCATACCGCAACAATGGAATAATGTTTCACTCGCAGTCGGCGGCCAGTATGAAGAGGGATCAGCACTTTCCAGTTTCGATTGAGTTCCAATTGTTGGGAGGTGACGGCCAGCAGGATCGACCCAATGGCAGTATTTGTACTCCGGGAACGCATGTCGTGGTTGACGGTACTCTGGAAACCAGCCATTGTACAGACTCCGGTGGTCCGACGCATCACGGAGATCAATGGGTCAGGGCAGAGCTGGTTGTGCATGGTGATTCGCTGGCCCGGCACATCCTGAACGGGGAGTCGGTCATTGAGTATTCCGGTCTACAGTTGGTGGATGGTACACCTCTGGCATCCGGTTTCATCGCCTTGCAATCGGAAAGCCACCCGACACATTTCCGCAGCGTCAGAATACTGAACCTGAGAGGGTGCATGGATCCGAATGCAACCAATTTCAAATCCTATTACGTAGCTGATGATCCGGTTACTTGTGAATATTGATTCATGGCTGTCTAAGACCCCCACTTCAGCTAAATAATCTCAATTTGTCCGGACACGGTTTTTGGGTTCTTTCTGAAGATTACCGGGGGATGCCCCGGCGAAGCTGACGGTCGGTGAAGAAATCATCGGGGATCGGCTCATCAAACGTGCGCTCTTTCCAGCGCAGCTCGGTTTTGCGCCCGTTCTCGAGGTCGAACATGACCATGTAATACGGCCGCCACAAGTCGCCGGTCACATTCTGGTACTCGTCCGGCTCCAGCCGTTTGAAGATTTCGCCGTCATTGTTGAAATACTCGGCCTTCAGCAGGATGTAATCCTGCGGGTCGATGTGGAAATGGATGCGCGCGTACTGGCTTTCACGTCGCGGCACGGCCTCCAGCAGGATGCGCTCCGAATCCCGGTCCATTTCCGTGAAATCGAAATTATCCGGGTTTTGCTGTCCGAGGTCCTCGTAGGTGAAATCGCTGCCCATGAACCGGTCGCTGCGCTGTGACGCGCCGATGGTCTGCACGCGTCCGACAGCCGGCAGGTACACACGCTGGGTCTCATCGCCGTTCTCGGTGACGGTGAGCAGTCCGGTATCGCGCACGTCGGCAGGCGCCTCGAAAAATACCAGCTGTTTGGTTATGTTTTCCCGGTGGATGTTCCAGGTCCGCAACTCACGGGTGCGTGTGCGTCCGCGCGCATT
>SKNL01000067.1 GCA_007120555.1 Balneolales bacterium | reverse complement strand
TGAAGCAGGGCCTGCCTGGCGACGGGATCCAGGTAGATGTCGGCAATGGAAAATCCCATGATGCCCGCTGCAAAACATGATATCAGGAATACAGCAACGGCGTCACCGGCAAAGCGGATCCTTCTCATGAGCACATCATACACGAAGAAGTCATAATTCAGGAAGAAACGGCTAAGGGACTTGCGGTACATGGGGTTGACCCGAAAGTACGCCGCATACAGTACCCAGAAAAAAAAGAGCAGAAGCATGGCCGTATTCACCTTGTAATCAGACTGGTCAGGCGGGGGATTGGCGATACGGGCATCAGGGACCTGGTGGTAGAGGCGTGTTACACGTGCCAGGTCATGCGCAGGAGCGGCGCCGTTCATTGAGCTGTTGGCTGCAAACCAGTCTCTGTAGAAGTAAACGGGAGTTTCCCCGTACCGATTCAGTAATTGCAGGATATTTTGCAAATCACGCAGGTCCAGCCCGGGGTCTTCCGGAGCATACAAGACACCGGCAAGAGAGGGATTCTGTTTCAGCTGAGCCGAAAGCTGGGAGGCGCTGCGGGTCATCAATATGACACTGTCAAAAGGATACAGCATCTGTCCCGACAGAGGACGGGTGTCCAGTGTGAAAAGCCGGCGGCTTTCCCGGTAGGGTTCGGCCAGCAGCGCCAGCCTTTCGGGCAGGGTCCCATTCTGCCATTTTCCATACGCAAAGAGGCCAAAACCTTTAACGGAGCCGTCATCCCTGTAGAAAGACATCAGGGAATCACTGCGCTGCCAATACCGGTGTTTCTCCCTGTTCAGCCGATAGGGGATAGGAAAGTATTCAGGTACCATGACCATGACGGAGAAACCGGTCTGGTGCAGCAATCGCCGTTGCTCTCCGCTCAGGATTTCTTCCACCAGCAACCAGTGGATACCCGCCTGTTCAAGGAAGGCAATCTCATCAGCCGTCAGTTGGCCGGTCCCGGACTCCTGGTAGACAAGGCCAAAGGGTCGGCTGGCCTGGGCTTCATGAAACGGATGGAACAGCAGAATGAAGGTGAGCAGCAGCCCCGCCGGTATCCGGAATGAGTTGTACATGAAAAGGATCAGGCTTTGGGCGGTACCCGGTCAGATTCCAGTGGTATCTCCCGCGTTTGCTTGAACGAGGAGAGTACAATATTGGATCTTGTTTTTTTCACACCTTCCCATGACTGGATGCGGGACAGCAGCTTTTCCAGGGATTCCGTGTTTTTTGTAGTGATCTTGAGGATGTGGGATCCGTCCCCCGTGATGGAGTGACATTCCTGGATCTCAGGTTCAAGAATGGCCTGATCGACAAAATAGGCATGAAAGCTTGAATTGTCGATTTCGACAAAGATGAACGCCACGATGTCAAAGTTGAACTTTTTCGGGTTCAACACGGCGTGATATCCGTCAATGAGCTTTTTTTCTTCAAGTTTGCGCATCCGTTCCGATACCGACGGAACAGACAGGTTTACAATTTTTGCCAGTTTGTTCCTTTGCGCGCGACCGTTTTGCTGCAGGTGCTTGAGAATGGCAATATCTATATCATCCAGTTGATGCATTGTCCGTTTGTCCTATGTGTTTCTAAACAAGTTGTGAGGTTTTCAAAAGGTAACCTAAAAAAATTAGGTAATCAAGGGGCAGCAGGCTTTTCTAAAACGGCAGCCGGGATCTCTTGAAACGATGACCGGCCAGCCGGGCAAAAGCAATCTGACAGGTTCCTCTTGAACAGGTTATGTCGTATCTTTGGCGACAAAAGAATACGACTTATTTATTAAATATTTGTGACATGTTAGAAATCCAACGAATCCGCCAGCATCCTGACAAGGTCAAACAGGCCATGAAAGCCAAAGGTGAAAAGGAGACAGATCTTGTGGACCAGGTGCTTGAGATGGATGAGCAGTGGCGAAAGACGGTCCACCAGCTCGATCAGCTTAGGAATGAAAGCAATACCCGCGCCAAACAGGTCGGCGTATTGATGGGTCAGGGCAAGAAAGAAGAGGCCAGGAACGTGATCCGTGAAACGGGTGAGATGAAGCAGGAAGTCAAACAGCTGGAGGAGCAGGTACGTGCACTGCTCGGGAAGCGGGATGACCTGTTGCTGAAGATACCGAATATCGCCCATGGCTCGGTTCCGGTCACAAAAGATCCGTCAGGGAATGAAGTGGTGCATACCTGGGGGACGCCCCATGAGACGGATGATGACCGGTACAAGCCTCACTGGGATCTGGTTTCCGATGGCGGGTGGATAGATTTTGAGCGTGGGGCAAAGGTCACGTCGGCAGGATTTCCGTTCTATATCGGCCCGGCCGCACGCCTTCAGCGGGCACTGATCCAGTTTTTCATCGACAAGGCCGTTGAAAAGGGATACGTGGAGATGATGGCACCCTATTTTGTGAATGAGCACTCGGCACGTGGCACCGGCCAGATCCCCGACAAGGAGGATATGATGTATGTGATTCCCCGCGACGGATATTTCGCCATACCCACTGCAGAGGTGCCGGTGACCAATTTCCATCGGGATGAGGTTCTGAAGACCGATGTGCTGCCGCTACGCTATGTCTGCTGCACGCCCTGCTGGCGCAGGGAGGCGGGGTCGCACGGCAGCGAAGTGCGTGGGCTGAACCGCTTGCACCAGTTTGACAAGGTCGAGCTGGTAAAACTGGTCCGTCCCGATACCTCGTACGAAGAGCTGGAGTCACTCAGACGCGATGCCGAGGAGTTGCTGGAAGCCCTGGAGCTTCCGTACCGGACCCTGCTGATGGGCACAGCTGACATGGGATTCACACAGAGCAAAAAGTACGATCTGGAGGTATGGAGTCCCGGTCAGA
>SKNL01000032.1 GCA_007120555.1 Balneolales bacterium | reverse complement strand
CGGTCATTTACCCACAGCCCGGGGATCCCTGCAGCAATCCGGTCCAGGCTGAACGCCGGCTCGCTGCCCTGCTCACCGGCGGTTCGGGTCCGGACAGATACGGAAAAGGGCGCCGTAGCCTCGGTTTCGGTATCGCGTGCCGCCTGGATTTCGATTTCGGCGAGGTCGTACTGCAGCGTATCGGGCGTCTGCGTCTGTGCCGATGTGGCAACGGCTGCCGCCAAAAACAGCAAAAAAAGCAACGGAATGGCACCCCGGAATGGATTGCAGGATGACCCGTCGTGGATATGTGATGAAATTGCCTTCATTATTGAAACACTTATGAGATTGCCTTCACTATCGGATTACCGGACAGGAATTCTTTACTGATTACTCATGGAACAATGCAATTAACATTGCAACATCGGGACACGTTCAGACAACCAGACTAAATTCATGCCGGGTTTTCATCCGGCAGGTCTACAAGAGCACTACCTTGATCCTCTTTCAGCTTTTCGTGGATGAAATCCAGCAGTTCCTTTTTATGCTTCTCGGAGTAGCGGCAGCGCCGCGAGGTTGCCATTTTTTTGAGCAGACTGCTCATTTTGTAGAGACTGGCCGGATCCAGATCTTTTTTGATGGTCACTTTCTCGGTATTGGCGGCCGTCCGGTTGTAGAGTACGGCAACCACCTGGCGCAGCCGGTTGATGATCAGGAAACCCAGTTCGGCATGGAGCGCCTCCACACGCATTTTTTCTTCATTGGGATCAAAACCGCCGATTTTTACCAGGTCCATGGGTGAAATATCCCTTAGATACGCAGCGGCGCCTCCACCAAGCCCCAGTGTCGCCGTGAAGATCCCGAATGTGAGTCCGCCTGCCGCGGCATCCAGTGCCGCTCCGATGCCGCCCCCGACCAACGCATTGACCATGGCCCGCTGATGCACTGACAGGTTTTTCTGGCGCACCGTGGCATCGAACAGGTCGTTGTCCCGGATCTCCTGCGCAAAGTCCACATCTACAGAAAGTCCGAACCGGCGGGTGATATCTTTATGCGCGGCATCAAGGTTCTGCCGGACAAACCTGCGGACCTGCGTGAGCAGCTCTTCCCGATGCTCCTCTTCATCACGCGTGCCGTCATAAGCCACTTCAAATTCCTCGTCAAATATCATCAGGACGGTCCTCCTGATAATACGGGCACACTCTTCCAGCACCTTTTCCCGTTTCGAGCGGAGCACTTCCATTACCCTGTTCAGCGGCTGCTCCCACTCATCGTTCAGGTGGCTGAACGCACCAAGGATACGCAGTTTCTCATCAAACGATGTCTTGTGCGGATTGAACACCTTGATGTTGTTGAAATAACCGGTGAGCCCGGATTTCCATGACTCAAGATAACGGTCGCCGTCAATGGGGTTCAGGATGGCGATGCGCGGCAGCCGGGTCAATCGGATCAGATCGATCTCCCGGAGATATTCCGATTCACTGAACTTCCTGGAACAGTCCGCGACATACACGATGCACGCATACTGTGCTATCGGCTTGAAAATCTCCACCTCATACCTGAAATCCTCATGGCCTTCATACGCTTCCAGAAACTGCCGAAGCACCTCGACGGGATGATCCGACTTCTCGATCCCCCAGCCGGTCACGATTTCATGCATCTCGGCGGCATTCTCGAAGCCGGGAGTGTCCCACAACGTGAAGAGCGTTTCCCCGTCAATTCGGAACGGGTAGGATACGGACGATTCCGTGGTGCGGGCATGCGGACCGACCACCACCGACGCATCGTTGGTCATTGCCTTGACAAAAGTGCTTTTCCCCTTGTTGGGAGCACCGGTAACAACAAATACTGGCTTGCTCATAATGGACCGCTTACCTTAAACAGGTTATTAGATTTGTGGATGCATCCCTTTCCAGTTCATTTGCTTCCGGACAATGCACCTGACGCAATCACATTCCGGGAATCATAAAAAACCCGCTTGCCGCCAAGTTTCAGGTTGATCTCATCTACCCGCTTTCGCCAGGTGACGTGGCCTGTCTCCTCACGGCCTGTCTCCTCACGGCCTTTCTCTCCTTGGCCTGTCTCTCCTTGGCCTTTCTCAACGTGGCCTTTCTCAACGTGGCCTTTTTCACCCTGCAGATCCTCCTTGTCCGCTACCGGGATAACAACAACCCTGGATTTCACGGCCTCCTGCATGAGCAGTTCCAGCTTTTTCTCGAAATGCAGGCGCGGCGGCTCCCACAGCGGTACCAGCACGAGAATATCGCAGTGTCCGTTCTCGAGGGAGGCGCGGGCCGTTTGTGCGATGGATTTTCGATCTTCCGCCATGCTGTGCATCCCGCTCAGTGAAGCTCTTGAGAGGATTTCCCGGTTCAGCACATTCCTGATACCGGCGATGCCTGCATCGCCGAGTCCCCAGGCCAGCACGGCACATTTTTCTGTGTTGCGGACCGGCAGTTCTGCAGCCGAACCGGCTGCCGAACCGGACCTGTTGCGGTCATCGCTGTTGACACTTATGAGCGCCTCCTCCATGAATCCCAGAATTTCTCTTCCGGAATCGGAGGCAACCATCGCGTTGTCAACGGTTTTCCGAAACCGCCAATGGTAGCAGAGAGATGCAAGCAACCGGGGAAGAAACCCGTACACCATCATCGACATGAAAATGAACGGCCACCAGCGTCCCGATGCCTCCGCACGGTAGTCGCTTCCATCAGCCCGGTAAAAACGGGTGGCCTCCACCGTTTCGGCATCAACGACAGCGGCAGGCACCAGATCCCGCCAGGGAGCCGAAATAGTGCGTGTGATGGTATGGAGGGTCTCTCCGCGCACTTCCAGGGTTGAACTCCAGGCAAAGGCCAGGTCGGTCGTGG
>SKNL01000055.1 GCA_007120555.1 Balneolales bacterium | reverse complement strand
GTCACAAACTGTCCCCTTTCGAACACCTGCAGGTCCTCGATCTTTTCCCCCACACCGATATACTTTACCGGAACGCTCATTTCGTGTGAGATTCCGATGACAATGCCACCCTTTGCCGTTCCGTCAAGCTTGGTCAGTGCCAGACCGGTAACATCCACGACTTCGGAAAAGGCCCGGGCCTGCTGAAGCGCGTTCTGACCCGTGGATGCATCCAGTACCAGAAGCACCTCGTGGGGCGCACCCTCGACCACCTTTCCCATGACGCGCTTAATTTTCCCAAGTTCGTCCATCAGGGCCCTTCTGTTGTGCAGGCGGCCGGCCGTATCCACCAGGACCATATCGGCACCCTTTGATTTGGCGGAGGCCACGGTGTCATAGGCAACGGCGGCGGGATCGGCACCCTGTCCCTGTTGGATGAGGGTGACGCCCGCGCGCTCGCTCCAGATCCGAAGCTGCTCAACGGCCCCGGCCCGGAATGTGTCGCCGGCTCCGAGCATCACTTGCTTGCCGGCCAGTTTGTACATGTGTGCCAGCTTGCCGATGGTGGTGGTTTTTCCGACGCCATTTACACCAACGACCATGATGACGTGTGGTTTCTCGCGGAATTCGGCGTCAAATTCGGCCGGGCGATCGGCCTCGTTCTCTTTCAGCAGGCTGGTGATCTCTTCCTTGAGGATTTGCTGCAATTCACTGCTGCTGATGAACTTGTCCCGGGCTACGCGTTCTTCGATGCGCCGGATCACTTCCAGTGTCGTTTTTACGCCCACGTCGGATGTGATGAGGATCTCCTCCAGGTCGTCGAGCACCTCGTCATCCACCTTGTCCTTGCCGACCAGCGCCTTGCTTATTTTGTCCAGGAACCCGGTGCGGGTTTTTTCCAGTCCCTCCAGAAGTTTTTCCTCCTTTTTCCCGAATCCCAGTTTATCAAAAATTCCCATTGCGAATGTACCTGTGCCGTTGATGCTTTAGGTGTTTCTGTTGCGTGTGAGGGGTACCGACACCTCAGTTGAACTCCGCACCCTTTTTCTGGATCATGATGTACCGGTGCACATAGGAGCCCAGTGAGTATATCATTAAAATAATGCTTAACCACATTAAAAATTCGATCGTTTGTTCTCTTTCGGGGAAAAAGAAAGCGACAATCCAGTAGATGGCGAGCACGTTGACGGTCACCTTCCCGGACACTACCGACATGGCATATTTTCCCCGCTTGCGTTTAATGAGGAGTGATCCGGTCAGTATGAGCAGATCGCGGGCGATCATGATGAAAAAGAAAAACAGGGGTATGATCCCTATCAGGACGGCGTAGAAAAAGAGGATGATGGCGCAGATCTTGTCCGCCAGCGGATCCGCCACCTTGCCGAACTCGGTGACCTGGTTGAGTTTCCGGGCAAAGTAACCGTCCAGGTAGTCCGAGATGAAGGCATACCCGATGAGGGCAACGATCAGCCAGTTGGCCTCTTTTCCCGAGGCGTGGTGCAGGATGAGGATGGGGATGGCAATGAGCGCGCGTGACAGCGAAATGGCATTGGGCAGCGTAAGCACATCTTGTTTTACCGGGATGATCTTTCCGTCGATATTGGTGGTTTCGTTCACGGCGCTCCTGGGTTACATATAATTTCGCTGCTGTGATCTGGTGGATGGATCCGGCCAGAGGGCGTTCATGCCCGGTTTTCACATTTTGCGTTTTATTTTTCCGGGTGAATCATTGTACCTTGCGTCCTGTACTGAACCGTTGCCCGGCAACATAAAATAGAAATTTATCGGATGAACACGAAAGAAACGGACCATTCTCTTCTGGAGAAACAGCTGACAACCGAAAAAATCTTCTCCGGCAACCTGCTCCACGTGTACAAGGACAAGGTGCAGCTGCCGGACGGGAGCACATCCTACCGCGAGTGGATCGATCATCCCGGCGCCTGTGCCGTGCTGCCGGTCTTTGAGACGGGCGAGGTGCAGCTGGTCAAGCAGTTCCGCTATCCGCTGCGACAGAATTTCCTGGAAGTGCCCGCAGGCAAGATCGATCCGGGGGAAGACCCGATGGTCACCGCCAAACGGGAGCTGGAAGAGGAGTCGGGCATCAAAGGCAGGAACTGGGTCGCGCTTGGTGGATTCCATCCGTGCATCGGTTACACCAATGAGATCATCTACCTGTACCTGGCCTGGGACCTGGAGGTCTCGGACAACAGGGTGGACGAGGACGAGTTCCTGAAACCGGTCCGCATGCCGTTTGCCAAAGCCGTAGAGGCGGCGTTCAACGGTGATATCACGGACGGAAAAACCATCACCAATATCCTCAGGGGCGCAAAGTGGTGGATGGATAACGCCCCTTTTCCCATCCAGCTGAAGATCTGACCCGAAAACGGGTGCAGCAAGGCCCGGTGCCCGGTGAATCGGAGGTGTAGCGGATCGGCGGATCGGAGGCGCTGCGGATCCTGTCAGTTTTTCAGATAGCCGCGTTTGTGCGCAATCTGTTTGATCTTCTCCTTCAGGAGGTTGCGCCCGCGGTGCAGGCGGGAACGCACGGTGCCGATGGGAACGTCCAGCATGTTGGCAATCTCCTCATAGGTGAAATCCTCTACATCGCACAGCAACAGCGGTGTCCGGAAATCCTCCGGCAAGTTGTCCAGGGCCTTCTTGAAATCGTCATCGTATTCCCCGCGGTAGAATTTCGTCTGAAGGTCAGTGGTGTCGCTCTGCTCGCTCCGGATGGTTTCGTAATAGGTCGCCACCTCTTCGTAATCTACGTGCTGCGGTTGACGGGCGGCCTTTCTGTAGTTGTTGATATAGGAGTTTTTGACGATGCGATAAAGCCAGGCGCGGGCGTTTGTCCCTTTCTGATAGCTGTTGAAAAACCGGAAGG
>SKNL01000259.1 GCA_007120555.1 Balneolales bacterium | reverse complement strand
CAAAATCAGGGTTGATTGTGGCCGTGAGGGTTATGTTGGAATTGATACCGTATTTGACATCCGCGCCGATCCCCAGTCCGGCGCCGTACTCATTGATGAAAGGATTGTCAGCGGTTCCCGGGATACGGTCAAGCCGGCTTGATGCATACGGCATGATTTCCAGTCGTCTCAGGGAAGGAAGATCCCGCAGGTTCTCCAATGTACCAGAGCGGGAAACCAGGGCATCAGAGCCTGCAGGCACCGGCGACCAGAATGCCTCCTCGTCATTGCGCGCTGTTTCACGCAGGAAATTGATTCCCCAGCTCCGAATGTCCTCCTCCGATCCGTTATAGCGCAGCTGTGAAAACGGAATGCGGAGTTCAGCAGTCCATCCTTTCTCATCAATGGATGTGGCGGCATCCCAGACGGCATCCCAATTGAGGTCCGTTTGATTATCGTTGTAGATCAGCATGTCACGTTTTACGCCCCTGGGATTCACGCCGAACACAAAGGCCGTACGCAGGTCGTTGTAGCTATCAATGCCGACATGGATCCAGTCACTGTAGCCGCTCCCATCACGCCGGAACAGGGTTGCTGCAATCTGATCGGGGTCCGTCTCATACATGCGGGCCCCAATATAGAGTGCGGCATCGTCGTACAGTACCCTGATTTCTGTTCTTTCCGTCGCAGGCTGTCCATCATCCGGCGTGGTTTGTGTGAAACCCGTAGCCACATCCGCACGCTCCCATACCTTTTCGTCAAGCTTGCCGTCGATGACTATTGTGGACTGGTTCAGGCGGTATGCCCTGATGACATATCTGCCAGAGTCGTTATTGCCATTTTCCGGGTCATCCTCACGGTCAACGGACTCAAAGTGGTCCTTGTCCACCCTGCCACCCGGATTTGTTTCCATTGGTACCGAATCTGCCTCAACGGACAGCAGAAGCATCGGAAGCAAGAAAAGTGCAAAAAGAGGGCGCTGCACTTTGCTGGAAAAACAGCCTGCTAGTGTTCTGGGTGACCTTTTGAGTGAACTGTAGTATTCGTGTGACATTTCATCCATGAAATAATGGTTTCATCCTGTAAACATCTTTGAGTACGTGTTTTGCAGGAAAACTGTTTCAATCATGGATGTAATGCCGGAAACAACGGCGGCAGGTCTTTGTCCGGGCCGGGAGATTGCGCGTTATGACTTTCTATCGTATTTCCTACCGCTCCAGCACGCGCCGGTTGGCACGGATGATCGCCTTCGATTTTTCCTTGAGAAGCTGGGTGGCATCCATCATCATGGCCTCGTTGGACGGGAACGGCACCCGTTCGCCCCGAACCATGCGCTGCATATCCTCTGAAAGGGCACGCCTGTCGCCGGAATACTGTGCGAATTTGTGCTCGAAAATGGCCTCCACGCTGAGATTGTCGGTCCGGATGAGCTGGTCGGTTGCCGTTTCGTAAAAATCCAGCGCCCCGGCCACAAGGGCCGCTTTGCGCTGCACCGTCTCCGTGATCTGGGCGGCCACGGTGACCATGTTGGGCACGCGGATGTCGTTGCCCAGCGAATCCTTCCGCACGTTGCCGTTTTCGTCCAGCTCATAGCGCATGCCGTCCTGAATCTCCTGTGAAACACCGTGAGTGTTGTTGTTGATGCCCTCCGGCGAAAAGGCGATTTCGGTGAGGTTCAGCACCAGGAAGTAGTCATAGTCCACATTCTGGTTTTCCCAGGTGTCGAAATGGATCCAGCGGGTATTGAGATTGCTGAGCGCCACCTTGCGGATTTCGGCGTCGAAGAACTCCGGGATCACCATGCCTGAGTTGTTTTCGATGACAAACAGGGCATACGTGCGTCCCTCTCTTTCGGCAATGTCGAGATACTGATGCACATCCTCGTATCCCGGATAGATGCTGTGGGCCCGCTCAAATTCGGTGAAGGCCCGCCGTGCATTGTCCCGGCCGCCCTGATCCAGGAAACCGATTCCCCGCCGGTAGGAGACATCGGCGGCCGAAGCTTTCGACGCTATGATCTGCTCGTTGTAGTTGAAGAAGGTGAACTGGTTGCGGATCTGCGTGGGCAGGCGGCGCACTTTGTTCTGCCGGTCGTTGAGCAGCTCGTACAGCAGGTAGATCTCGATCCAGCTCTCCTCACGTCCCTCCATCTCCAGGAACTCGATTCGCTCGCGGTCGAAGGTATTCGCCAGCTCATAGGCCTCTTTCAGCACGCGAAGCTCTTTTTCGTCATTTGGCTTCTTCATCAAACGATCGGTGGACCGTTCAATGGCCCGGTCGTACTGCCCCCGTTGGAGCATTTTTTCAGAAGAGGCGCAGGATGCGACGATCAGCGCGATAAAGAAAAAAATTGCCGGTATTTGTATCCGTCTTGCCATGCCATCTGATTTATTGGGGCTATTGTTGGAAAAACTTGCAGTTAAAATAACACCTTTGCTCCAAATAAATATCATTTTATTGATCTGCGGTCATTCCTTTTTCACTCAATCATGAAGGAACAGCCTCTCAGGTAAACAGCGCCTCCCGGTGTAAAGCGGGTGCACGATCCGGACACATGCCTTCATTGACAAATACTATTGAGTAACACCGCATATATCACTATTATTAATGCCCCAATGCGGCAGGGCGTCGCAACAAGTAATATTAATACATTATTATGAAGAGACTGATACCATTTTCCATTCTTGTTTTGATCATTTCCGGCACCATTTCATCGATACCCTTGGCGCATGCGGCCGGAAGCAACCCCGCTTTCAACCATTCCGTCACCGACACCAACGATGTCACCGTGATATCGGAATGCATGGAAATCATCCACCCCGGCACCTACCTCCTGGAATCCGACATTACCGGCGGCGACACCTGCCTGGTCATCACGGCAAGCAATGTTACCCTGGACGGCAACGGTTTCTCGGTCATCGGCGAAGAGAATGGCTGGGGAATCCACGTGGACGGTTCGGAGCAACTCCTTTCCAATATCGAAATCCGCAATATCATTGTGGATGGATGGATCCTCGGATTGCTCGCCTCGAATCTTAACGAGAGCCGGATTACCGGCGTCACGGCGCGCAACAGTACCTCCAGCGGCCTTCGTATCGCCAACATATCGGACTCCGTAGTCGACAGCATCCGCACCTACAACAACCGTAACGGCATATGGTTTGGCAATAGGACACAGGACAATCAGGTTTCGGACATTACATCCCGCGACAACAGCCACTTCGGAATCTATGTTTCGGCATCTTACGGAAACCTGTTCGAGCGGCTGACATCCGTGAACAATCACGAAGGTGTTTACGTAATTGCGGCCGACAACAACCTGTTCCGGGAGGTGTTTTCCGACAGCAACCGGTTTTACGGCATCGACCTGCGCGCCAGCAGCCACAGCAACCGGTATGAACAGATCACGGCGAGCAACAACCGCTGGCATGGAATTCGTGTCGGGGAGTCCGACGACAATGAATTCGAGGATGTGCTCCTTCATTCCAACGAAATGGCCGGAATGTTCCTGGTCGGCGATCTGCGGTTCAACGTACGCGTTACCGGAAATTCCTTCCGCAATATCACGGCAACCGAGAATGAAGGCAGCGGACTATCCATCAGCGCGGCCGCTAATTCTCTATTCGACGGTGTGACGCTCAATAACAACGGTGAGAACGGCATCAGCCTTGGAAGCCGCAACCACGACAATATGTTCCGTAATGTCACCATCAACGGTACCGGACAGAATGGCATATCGGCACTCTTCAACAATCCGGACAACTTTTTCCACAACATTGCGATATCAAATGCCGGAACAACCTCAGCGCACCACTCCGTGCAAATTGGCGAGGACAATCCCGGCAATGAGCTCCGAAATATCGTCATCGCTTCCGGCACAAACGGCGTTTCGGTGCGCAGTGACTCCACGATGGTGGACAGCCTGGCTGTAAGCGGCGTGTCCGGCACGGCTGTGCATCTCTGGCAGGGAGCGGCGGGCAACAGACTGTCCAATCTCTTTCTGAGTGACAATACGCTTGACTTCCAATCGAGTGGACAAGCCAGAGGAAACAGCGTGGAATTCATGCTGCTGCACGGCGGCGCCGTATCGTTCGATGCACGCGATGTGAGCATCACCCATAACGATCCGCCAGAAATCATGCCCGGCGGACTGAAGGAACTGCCCTATTTCGTCGGGATTCACGGTTCGGAGACAGAAGATGACGACCCGTTCGTTGAGTACATCCGGTTCTACTATGATCCGGAAAAACTTGACGGATGGGACGAATCCACCCTGGAAATCTGGCGCTTTGACATCGAGAACGGCTGGACCCGTCCCGGCGGCAACAGCTACGCTTCCGGCGTGAATACCGCTGAGAAATACGTATACGCCAAAAACATCTCGGAATTCTCCTTTTTTGCCGTGCTCAGCAGCGAGGTGTCCACTTCCGTGGTGGAAATGGATGAGCTTCCGGACGCATTTCTACTGGCCCAGAACTATCCTAATCCGTTCAACCCGTCCACCACCATCCGCTATGATCTGCCCGAACCGGCCGAAGTCCGGCTGGAAGTCTACAACCTGCTTGGTGAACGTGTGGCCACCCTGGTGGATGCGCGGCAGGAGGCAGGGCGCCACCAGGTCAGCTTTAATGCGGCATCGCTTTCCAGCGGGGTGTACCTGTACCGGCTGCACGCCGGGGATTTCGCTCAGACCCGAAAACTGACACTCATTCGCTGAAATTAGCGGATTGACAGTCATTCCCAAATGTTGATCCGGGGAAAACGACACATTACTTGCAATTATCTAAATATGTATATATATTAATATCGTCAATTAACAAACCCCTGACCAATAAATGGAGATTATCATGAACAAACAGGTTGCAATTGCAGGAATTGGCGGGCTGGTAGCCGGTCTCATCGTCATGGCCATCGTCGGTTTCTACAGCCTTCCCGGAATGATGATGCTGGAGGATCAGTCACGCTACGACGACTTCGACACCACCGTTGAACAATTCGAACAGAAAGTAAGAGATGCCGGATGGAGCATCCTCACCGTGCATGACATGCAGGAAACGCTGAAGGGACACGGACACGATGTCAAAAGCGTGAAGATTTTTGAGCTTTGCTCCGCCCGTTATTCTGCGGAGATCCTGAAACTGGATGATGAGCGCATCGTTTCGCCGCTCATGCCATGCCGCATCGCCATATACGAAAAGAACGACGGAAACACCTACATTTCCCGCATGGATTCCGAACTGCTGGCCCGTCCCTTCGGAGGTGTCATCAAGGATGTCATGCAGGTTGCCGCCGTGGAGATCGAAGACGTGATCAAGCAGGTTATCAGATAACCTGCCGGCATGGCCCCGGTCAGGTGCTGGTATTACCTCGCCACCTCGCCTGACATAATTGTCATTACAGGCCGGACCATATCCTGGTGCTGCTCCCCGCGCACCCGGATCGTCCGGCTTTTTTTATAGCAATACCATCTATTCACAGAAAATAACCTGCTTATAAATATTTTCTATATCTGAAATTTGCAGTACATTTGGGTAAGGGTAACAATAAATTATTAAAACGTAACACCATGCCCATTGTCCGTTTCAGCGTCTCCCTGGAAAAAGAGCTCCTGCAGTCACTTGATCAGTTTGCGGCCGAAAATCATTTCACCAACCGGTCTCAGGCGCTCAGGCACCTGATCAACGAGCATACGGTCACCCACAAGTGGCAGTGCAACAACCTGGTAGCCGGTTCCATCACACTGGTGTTCAACCACCACAGGCGGGATCTTATGAAAAAGCTGACGGACATCCAGCACGACTACCACGACATGATCCTCTCCTCGCAGCACTTCCATCTGGAGAAGGAGCTCTGCATGGAGATCATTGCCGTGAAGGGGAAGGCCGCCTCCCTTACCAAGTTGGCCGACCGCCTCATCGCCGTCAAGGGAATCCAGCATGGGAAACTGACCATGAGCCGGGCCGACTGAGACGGAGCGGAAACCAGGAGAAAAACCGACAGACAAACAAGCAACCAAACCCGCCAAAAGGCAACCAGCAAACAAACCACGCAGCCAACCGCATCCACCAAAAAAAATTTCGCCATGTGGTAATACGAATTGCAGAAAAGTATTAATAATGCCAAAAGTCAATGCCATGAACAACCTCCGCAAACCCGGGCAGCGAGCACACCGCCACTATCCTTCATCATTCCGTTTCATGTTAGTTTTTGCAGTATTTATTGCAACAGCCGCATGGACCACCTCCGCACAGGCGCAATGGCAAAGCGATACGCTCCACCGCGTGCTGGATGAAATCGAAGTCACCGCCACGAAGAATGTGCGCGCCCTGTCGGAGGTGCCCGGACGTGTGGGCGTCATCTCGTCGGAGGAGCTTTCCCTAACCCCGGCGGCTACCATGGCCGATGCGATGCGCAACGTCTCCGGCGTGAACACATCCAACAGTCTGGGCTTTTTCACCATGCGTCCCAGCGTCACCGTACGCGGTCTCTCCGGCGAGGAGCAGAGCCGCACGCTGGTGCTGGTCGACGGCGTGCCCATCAACAACACCGACACCGGCGGGGTCAACTGGAACAGCATCAGCACCGCCAACGTGAAGCAGGTGGAGGTGTACAAGGGTCCCGGCTCCTCACTGTATGGCAGCAACGCCATGGGCGGCGTCATCAATATCATCACGCGCATCCCGACCGAGCCCTTTTCGGCATCGGCGGGTGTTTCCTACGGCACTTTCAACACCTGGCGCAGCAACCTGAGCCTGACCGGCCGGCCCACCGAAAGGGTCACCGTCCACCTGCACGGCTTCCTGACCGACAGCGACGGCTACAACCCCGTCCCGCAGAATGACCGAACCGAGTCCGACGACTTCACCGTCCCGCGGTACATTGAGGATGCGGGCCTGCATTCCAAAGTCAACTGGAAGCTCAGTGAGCTGGCGGAAGTGACCGTCGTCTACGATTATTTCCAGAACGAGCGCGGCGAGGGGATTGTCATTGTGGAGCCCGGCACGTACCGCAAGTTTGACATGAACCGGGTGCGCCTGGGCGTCCGCGGTGAACGTAACGCCTTCCGCTACTCCCTCAACAGCTTTTTCCAGCGGGAGGATTATTTCCGTGTGAGTGAGCGCGGCACTCCCGGACAGAACTACTCGCGGTTCAACGTGGAATCGGACCGAGATGACATGGGCGCGACGCTCGACCTGTTCCACGATGCCGACGGCACTCATGCCCTTACCGGCGGGATCGAGTTCAAGGTCGGCTCGGTCGACGGCGGCGATTTCTACCAGACATCCGACGATGAGGTGATCAACCGGGGCAGTATGCGCTTCCTGGCCGGATATCTGCAGGATGAGATCAGCCTGCTCGACCGCCAGCTGCACCTGCTGCTCGGACTCCGGTACGACTACGTGACCTTCTACGACGGCTACTTCCGCGCCACCGAGGGCGTCATGTTCCGCGGTGCGCCACTGGCCGGGTACAACGATGACAACATCGAAAGCAACAGCTGGTCCACCTTCAGCCCGCGCATCGCCCTGCGCTACAATCCCTCGGACGTTGTGCACGGATACGTCTCCTACGCCCGCGGTTTCCGCGCCTCCATTCTGGACGATCTGTCGCGAACCGGTATCTTCCGCGGACGCATCAAGATCGCCAACCCGGAACTGGGTCCGGAGACACTCGACAATTTCGAAGCGGGACTGGAACTGCGCCCGTTCTGGCGGCTCTCCATCTCGCCGACCCTGTTCTACTCCCACGGCAACGACTTCCTCTACTTTGTCGCCCGCGAAATGCCTGACGGCTCCGATGTATGGCGGCGCGAGAACGTGTCTTCGGTCCGCATGGGCGGCGCCGAACTGGATGCCCGGTACTTCGTCAGCGACGCCCTGACCCTCACCGCAAGCTACACCCGCTACCAGTCCGAGATCCGCTCCTTCCCCGACCAGCCCGAACTGGAAGGCAAGGAACTGACCTACACACCTCATCACCAGGCAAGGGCTATGCTACAGTGGCGCAATCCGTTAGCAGATATCGGACTAACCGTACACTACAAGGGTTCGCAGTTCAGCAGCGATGACAACAATGCCAGTGGTGACGGCAGTCCCGAAATCGACGCTTGGACCACCTTCGACCTGATGCTCTCGCGCCGGTTCTTCGACAGCTTCTCCGCTGCCATCCAGGTCATTGACGTACTGGACAACCGCTACCTGGAGACCATCGATATCATGTCGCCCGGACGGATGGTCCACCTTAGCATCAACTATGATTTTGCGCGCTAATCACATCCGTCTCCTGCTTCACGCCATTTCGGCGGCTATTGCAAACCCGGTCTTTTCGACGATAAAAGCCGTTCGGATACCATATGCTGCGATGCTCCTGCTATCGGGCGCCATCGTCCTTGCCGTTCTCGTACTTGCCGGCTGCGGCGACTCGGGCAATGATTCCCGGGTGGATGCGGATGTGCCTGATTCCCTGGTGGTTGCGGGTGTGCCTGATTCCCGGGCGCACCCGTCACCTGAGTTCTGGTCCGTGACACCGGGACCCGACTCCGCTTCGCAGACCGTCCGCGACATGCTCGGGCGCACCGTGGTCGTGCCAAAGGACTTAGAGCGGGTGATCGCCCTGCGCGCCGGGGCGTTGCGCATGCTCGCCTACCTGGATGCGGTGGATCTGGTGGCGGGTATCGAGGAGCCGGAGCGCCGCTCCGACCGCCCCTATCTTTCCGCCTACCCGGAGCTGCGCAAACTGCCTCCCGTCGGACCCCACATGGGCGGCGATCCCGAGCTGCTCGTCGCCGCCCGGCCCGACCTGCTGTTCCTCACCTTTACCAACCGCGGTCAGGCCGATGATCTCCAGGCGCGCACCGGCATCCCGGTCATCGCCCTGGAATACGGCAATTTTTCTGATCAGCGCGACCTCTTTTTCTCATCGCTCCGCCTCATGGCCACCGTCATCGGCAAAACAGACCGGGCGGACACCCTCATTTCCGGTATCCGGGCAACCATCGCCGAGCTGGAGACCCGCACGTCCGGCGTATCCGCAGATGCCCGGCCACGCACCTATATTGGCGGGGTCTCCTACCGGGGTCCGCGCGGCATCACCTCCACCGAGCCCTTCTATCCGCCTTTTCGGTTTGTCCAGGCCCACAACGTGGCCGGTGACATCCCGTCGCGCCTGATCAATCCCATCCAGGGAACCTACATCGATATCGAACAGCTCATCGTCTGGGACCCGGATGTGCTTTTCGTGGATCTGTTCAGCCTGCGCACGGCGGGACCCGATATCCGTCCGGGCACGCCGCTGGCCCAATCTCTGGGCGCCATCCGCTCCGGCGAGGTCTACGGTGTGCTCCCCTACAACAACTACGCCGCCAACTACGAGGCCATCCTGGCCAACGCGTGGTTCGCCGGAAAGGTTTTATATCCCGACCGGTTTCACGATATTGTCATCTCCGAAAAAGCCGACGAAATGTTCCATCTTTTCCTGGGCCGGCAGATTTACGATGACATTCGCGAGCAGTATGGCGGGTATCGCCGTCTGGAGCCGGATCAATTCTGAATCCGGGCACAGACAGAGGTGACAGCAAGGAAAGGAAGTGGAGGTGGCAACATATTCACACAACAGAATAACATGAACGGACATAACGTCCTGGTGACATACAGCCGCCACATTCGCAACCGGCTGCTCTTCATCGCACTGGTGATGGCGGGCATCGTGGTGGTCGGGATGGCCGCCATTGTCTCTGGAGCCGCCGGCATCGGGTTCCGGGATGTGATTTCCGTCTTCTCGGGCAGCGCCGACGCCGCCACGACCCAGATCGTCATGCAGATCCGCATGCCGCGTGTACTGGCGGCACTGCTGGCCGGTTTCGCACTGTCGGTTTCCGGAGCCGTGATGCAGAGCATCCTCCGCAATCCGCTGGCCTCACCCTTCACTCTGGGCATCTCCGGCGCCGCGGCGTTCGGTGCCGCATTCGCCATCGTGGTGCTGGGCGCCGGCAGCATGGTCGACGCCGGATCGCTGTACCAGGACACGGCCGCATCCAGCCGGGACGGACTTCTGATGCGCCTGGGCGACCGCTACCTGATCATGGGATCGGCCTTCGTCTTCAGCCTTGGCGGCACGTTTTTCATCCTCGCCATAGCACGGTACCGCGGTGTGACGCCCGAGGTGATGGTGCTGTCGGGCATCGCCATCGGGTCGCTGTTCAGCGCGGGTGTGTCGGCCATGCAGTTCCTGGCCACCGAGGCCGAGCTGGCCGCCATCGTCTTCTGGATGTTCGGGGATCTTGGACGCGCTTCGTGGCAGGAAGTGTCGGTCCTGGCGCTCGTGATGGTGCCGGTCTGGCTGTTCTTCACCGTGATGTCCTGGAACTACAAGGCGCTGCAGTCGGGCGACGAGTACGCGCAGAGCCTGGGCGTCAACCCGTTCCGGATCCGGCTTTTTGGAATGCTGGTGGCCTCGCTGGCCACGGCAGTGGTGGTCAGTTTTTACGGCATCATCGCGTTCGTCGGGCTGGTGGTGCCCCACATCGTGCGGCGCTTCATCGGCGGCGACGAGACGTTCCTGATCCCGGCGGCGGCGCTGTTCGGCGCGCTGTTTCTGCTTCTGTCGGATACGGTGGCGCGCACGCTATTCTCGCCGATCATCCTGCCGGTGGGCATCCTCACTTCATTCATCGGCGCCCCGCTGTTCCTGTTCCTGCTGCTTCGGGGGCTCGGGAAAAGCTACTGGAGCTGACACTGCGACACCAGGAAACCACCCGCACAACTGAAAAAAACATCCACACACACAACGGCCAACAGGTCCACCGACACATTTTAATACCAAATACATCAATCAGTAACTGAATCCGGCAAAACATCCACATACACGCACAAATGCACAT
>SKNL01000097.1 GCA_007120555.1 Balneolales bacterium | reverse complement strand
CCGGAGGTACTCCAACCCGCTGACAGTCCGTTACATCAGGAAAAGAAAAAAACATTTTGTTTTAACATTTCCTCAGTATAATGGGATAACTGATACGGTTATCACCTTTGATTCTAAAAAAAGGCACAATTATGGCACAGGCAAAAGGAAAAGAAACCCCTTCATCATCCGGAATGCAGGAAGAACTGCAGGAAATCCTGAACCAGGCGGAAGTGGATTTTGACCGCTCACAGCAGGAAATGTACCGGCCATCGACAGACGTCGTACTCTACTCGGCATGTTTTTTTGCCCGTCGTGCCCTGCATCACTATCTGTACTACTACTACAAGAAATTTGACGGGCCGGAGGCGGACAAATCCCCTCATGACCTCACCATCCAGGAGATGGCGGAATACTGTGCCACGCACGATCAGCGAATCGGCAAAATTGATTTCGAAAGCATGCACTGCAGCAGGTCGGATGTGCTTGAGGAAGAAGAAGTTTTCTTCTGCAACGACGTGGACAAGGTGGGCAGCTGCAAGGGCCTGGCCGAGCAGATGCGAGAAGTCGTTTACGGCTGAAAATCAAACGGTATGATGGAAAGGGCAGGATCATCCGTTTCCTCTTCCTCATCCTCTTCCTGAATTATTTCCAGAAGTTCAACCTGAAAGATAAGCACAGCGCCCGGGTGAATTCTGCTGTCGGGAGGAAAATCGCCGTACCCAAGTTCCGGCGGAATGACCAGTTCGTGCTCCGCACCTTCTTGCATGAGCATGAGTCCCTCTGAAAAACCGAAAATGACATCTTGCAAATTAAACAACAGGGGCTCATCCTCATCGTAGGAACTGCCAATGACCTCACCAGTTACAAGATTGGCTTCATAATGTGCGCGGACCTGCGAAGTTATCACGGGGTATTCCCCTTCCCCCTCCTGAAGAACGCGGTACATGAGACCGCTGTCGGTTAAGATCACATCGTCACGCTGGGCATATTCTTCCATAAATTCGATATCCGCTTCATTGTCAAATAAGGATTCCGTCTCAAGACAGCCGCTGAACAAAAATGCAAGCAGAACAATGGAAAGACCGATGTACTTCATCTGTTTAAATTAATTTAGATTCATATCGTCAGAATGAATTCACATGACAGGATTTAATCATCCTCCTGTGTGTCAGCCGGAGGCTGTCATGTTCATAGCACTGCGTGACCTTCGGTTCATGTGTTTATAATTTTTGATTCAAGGGTTCAGATAGAATGTCCATGACGATTATAATCATGCTCCTGCGTGTCCCGGCTGATGCCCGGTCATGGACATTTCATATGAAATTGTACAAATGCGCAGTTATTGTGGATATCATGGATGCAACACCATATCAAAGATACGTATTAAGCCTAAAAAAGTTGTCATAAGATCCATCAATAGAAGAAGAACGGTTCCGGAAAAAAATTGAGAAAAGCGTATTTTCCCAATAATCCTGCTCTTTCCGGAAACAGATTTTTTATGCGAAACACCAATGACAAGATTGTGCGGCTATTCCTGGCCCCGGCACTGCTGATGGCGCTGGCGGTATGCACTCAGGCCCATGATATCACGGAGCTTCCCGACACAACGAAAACCGATCCGCCTGATGTAATCCCGGAAAACGTTTCTGAAAAGGAGCGTCACAGGAACGATGGCGGCAAGGATATCATCGAGTATAAAGAGGATAAAGAGAATATAGAGGATAAGGAGCATCCCTCGGACGTAGAGGACCGGGCGATTGCACCATATATGGAGCTCACTCCCGACACGGCAGGAATTTCTGCGGTGACATCAGGTATAAGCCGTTCGCTCGCTGTGGCAGATATGCGGATTGAAGTAAGCATTAATAACCGCGAACTGTATGTGTTCAGCGGCAGAGAAAAAATTGCCACCTATCCGGTAGCAGTGGGCAAACCGGCATGGCCCACCCGTTCGGGCAGCTGGGCTGTTTATGAAGTGGTCTGGAATCCCTGGTGGCATCCGCCTGATGAGGAATGGGCATGGTATCGGGCCATCATGGCGCCCGGCGACCCCGATAATCCACTGGGAAGGGCCCAGCTGATCTACGATGCGCCAAGATCTATACACGGCACCATTGAGCCCTCATCCATAGGAAAGGCAGTTTCCCACGGATCCATAAGGGTTACCAATGAAGTGGCAATGAAACTCGCACGACAGGTGATGGAGTCCACCGGAATAGTCTACGAAGAGGAGTGGTACGAGGAAGTGGAAAGAGACAGGAGCAGGAATGTGCGGATCCGACTCTCGGAGCGTGTGCCTATTCGTGTTTATCCCTGATCCCCAAGTTGCTTCCGGCATTTCAGAGCAGTTGGACGGGGAAAATCGTATCCTGCAGAAATGACGTGCAGCTTTCTGTCGTGCGTCCCCAATTTAAATAAGGGTCTGTCTGACAGACATCACCCTGGTAAATCATATTGAGAACAGACGACAAGAAACCATAAGCAGATGAGCAAATACAGTGAATTCAAGCAGAGTTATTTCCTGTCGCGCCTGCAGACACTGAACGGCAAGATACTTGAACTTGGATTTGGCGATGCGGAAACGCTGTTCCATTATCATCCTGATGCAGACGTTGTTGCAATTGAGAAAAGCGGGAAATGGGTGGACCTGGCACGGGAAAAGCTTACCAGCCGGGGAATCAGGCATGTTCATGTCATTAACGGCTCGGCGGAAGAGCTGCCCTTCCCGGATGAGGAATTTGATTTCATCACCAGTGCCTTCATGTTGTGTTCGGTCGACTCCCAGGCCGGTGCCATCCGTGAAATGTACCGTGTGCTGAAGCCCGGCGGATCCTATATTGCCCTTGAACACACCCTGTCCAGGAATACCCTGTTCCGGGGGCTGCAGAAGGTACT
>SKNL01000040.1 GCA_007120555.1 Balneolales bacterium | reverse complement strand
GGGGCTCGCTATGCGATTTTCTTGTCTTTCCATCCGGTCAAAGAACATCCTGCTCGCTTTTCGCGGCAGACTTCAAATATACACCCTTTTGATTATCCTTGTCAAACTTTATTTTGAAAACTTGATTCTGCGTTTCAAAAAAGGCGTTTTTTTGTTTGAAAAGCGTCCTCACGGTCTCTTACCGACGAGGGGACGAAAAATATATCATGATTCCACCGTCTTTGTCAAGTCCTGTGGATATCTTTTTATCACCTGCTGTGCAGTCAGGCAATACTGGTATCATAATGAACGGATACGGATGACGAAAACGTGTACAGGTCCTGCTTATTTTTTCTCTTCGTCTTCGTCTTTCGCCTCTGAATCTTTTTTCTCTTCTGCTGCTTCAGATGAATCTGCCACTTTTATATCAGGATCTTTTTTCTTCTCCGCTTTCTTTTCTTCCGGAGCATCCTTCGCTTCTTCCGCGGCTTCCGTTGTTTCGTCTTTGGTCTCAGCTTCGGTTTCGGCTGGTGCGTCTGCAACCGTTTTAGCCGGTTCTTTTGTCTTTTCCGAAGGCGTCTCCGTGTCTTTTGCCTCGGCAGGTGTAGTCTCTGCAGCGACAGCTTCATTCTCCGGCTTGACGGGTTCAGCTTTGGTTTCCTTTTCAGGAGCTGGTTTGGATTCTGTCATTGCGGCTGCTTTTTCTTTTGGAGCCGGATCTTTATCCGCTTTCTTCCTGGCAGAATCTTTTTTCGTCTCAACCGGTTGGTCAGCCGCTTTCTTTCCGGCCCCGCCTCTCCGGGTTCTCCGCTTTTTCTTACGGGCAGTTTCTGCCTGGGCATCGTTGAAATCAACCAGTTCGATCAGTGCCTTTTCCGCACCATCACCCGGGCGTACGCCAAGCTTGACGATGCGTGTATATCCACCCGGTCGCTCCGCTACCATCGGTGCTATCTCATCAAACAACCGGGACGTAGCTTGTTTGTCCCTGAGATGGCGGAACACGTGGCTGCGGTTGTGTGTACTGTCTTCCTTGGACCGGGTGATGATCGGTTCAACAAAACTTCTGAGCGCCTTGGCTTTGGCCAGTGTAGTGACAATACGTTCACTCTTAATGAGCGCAACTGAAAGGGCCATCATTGTGGCTTTTCTGTGCGATGCTGTCCGGCCGAGTTTTCGCCCTTTTACTAAATGACGCATGGTATTCGATTATCTTCGTTATTCGTGGTTTTTATTCGTCCAGGTATTTATCAACATCCATACCGAAGTGCAGGTTTTTTTCCTCGATCACTTCGCTCAGTTCCGCAAGTGACTTGCGTCCGAAATTACGGAACTTGAGCAGCTCGGTTTCATCCTTGGAGACCAGTTCCGCAATGGTATTGATGTTGGCTGACTTCAGGCAGTTGTAGGCACGCACACTCAGGTTGAGGTCCTCAATGCTTGTTTTCAGAAGATTGGCAATACGCACCTTTTCGGCATCCACCTCGTCCTCTTCCTGCGAGAAAGGTTCATCGATCTGTTCGGTGATAAACTTCTCGATATGATCTTTGAGGATTTTTCCAGCGATGGTGAATGCTTCCTTCGGATTGATGGATCCGTCAGTAACAACTTCCATGGAAAGCTTCTCGTAGTCCGTCCGCTGACCCACCCTCACATTGTCAACGTGATATTTCACGGATTTGATAGGGGTGAAAACCGCATCCACCGGAATAAGGTCGATGTCTGCTTCGCTTTCAAGTGACATCTCTTCCGAAGTCACGTAGCCCTTACCGCGACCCATGCGGAGCTCCATCTCGACAGATGCACCTTCCGCCAGGGTGGCGATGTGCTGCTCATTGTTGAGTATGGTATATTCTGCAGTTGCTTCACTGATATCTGCGGCCGTAAGATTACCGGGACCCTCTTTGACAATATTGATCACACCAGTGCTCTGATCTACCTGCTTGAACCGAACTTCCTTCAGGTTCAGGATAATATCATAGACATCCTCGGCTATTCCATCAATACTGGAGTATTCGTGTTTCACACCGCGTATTTTTACTGCAGTGATGGCGATACCGGGGAGAGATGAAAGCAGTACCCGGCGGAAAGCATTACCGATGGTAACACCAAATCCTCTTTCGAGGGGCTGAAGTACAAATTTGCCATACGTGTTGGTTGATTCTTCTACAACCAGACTGTCAGGCATTAACAAGTTATTCGTGCTCATAAGGCAACGGGGTTACATTAATTTCTGTCGTCAAAATTACTTCGAGTACAACTCCACAATGAGCTGCACATTGATATTTTCCGGAATGTCTTCCATATCCGGATAGTGGAGGAATTTTCCGGTAAAGGACTTCCTGTCAACTTCAATCCACTTGTATTTTTTCCTGGATGTGTTCTTAATGGCCTCGTCGATGACCTCCAGGTTTCTTGATTTAGGCCTTATTGAGATAACATCACCGGCGCGTACCGAATAAGATGGAATGTTCACGACACTGCCGTTGACCACTACGTGCCTGTGGGTAACCAGCTGACGTGCCTGTCGACGGGTGCGCGCAAAACCCATCCGGAAAACAGTGTTGTCAAGCCGGGCTTCGAGGTATTTCATCAGGTTCTCACCGGTAATACCCTCTTTGGCATTGGCTTTTTTAAACAAATTCCGGAACTGACGCTCCAGCACGCCGTAGGTGTATCGCGCTTTTTGTTTCTCATCGAGCTGGATGGCGTATTCCGACTTTTTCATTCTTCGGGAACGTCCATGTTCGCCGGGTCCGTAGGGCTTGCGCTCAAGCGCTTTGCTTGGACCAAAAATCGGTTCCTTGAATCTTCTTGCTCTTTTTTGCTTGGGTCCAGTATATCTTGCCATGTGTTCTGTTATACTATCGTTGTTAAACTCTTCTGCGCTTGGGAGGACGGCATCCG
>SKNL01000157.1 GCA_007120555.1 Balneolales bacterium | reverse complement strand
TTCATACAATCGCAAATTTCACTTCGCGTTCAAATCAGTACGGTCATTAAGGGAAACGTTCGTTCCGGTGTTGTATTACGGTACCAGGCTGTTTAGTTCTCCATTACACCTTGCTGATTGACATAGCAGCAACACGAATTGCCGCCGGCTTAAAATTCAACATTTTTTTGTAACTTCAATACCGATTTCTGTATAAACGTATTTTCATTTCATGAGAACATTGCTCGCCCTGCTCAGGCCACTGGTAATGATCAATTACCGATACCCCTTTGCAGTGCTCTCCGTATCCATCCTGTTTGCAATCGGAGCCGGTTTTTATGCCACAAGGCTTGTAATCGATACCGATCTTGCCAGCTTGCTGCCGGATCACTACGACAGCGTGCAGGCGCTTGAGCGCCTCCGTGATTCCGTGGGAGGGGAGACCCCGCTTGAAGTAACGATCAATTCCCCTGATTTCGAAGCTAACAAGGCGTTTGCAGAGGCACTCATACCACGGGCCATGGAGTTGTACGACCCGCGGCTTGATGACTATTTCGTAAACCGCTATGAGTACCGGCGCGATGTTGAAGTTCTCAAGGACTATGCGTTATATCTCTCCACCGAGGATGAAATTGATCAGGTTATTGATTTCCTCGAGGAACGGCTTGAGCAGGCCCGACTTGAGGCCAACCCGTTTTTTATTGATTTCGAGGATGATTTTGACGACGAAGAAGAGGAAGATGAGCGGCTCAGGGAGTTTGAACAGATGTATCATGAACTCATCCCGTCGGAATATCCCGTCAACCAGGACAGCTCCAGTCTCGTAATCAGCTTTTTCCCGACCGGGGCCCAAAGCGATCTGACATACATCCGGGACCTTTTCCGCGCCTTCGGTGATCTGATTGCCGAAATGGAGCCGGCTTCCTACCACCCCGAAATGGTAGCTGTTGCCGGCGGACGTCTCGAAAGGCACCTTATGGAACTCGACTCCATCATAAGGGACGTTGTCACCAGCTTCGGATCCGGCATCACCGCAGTGATCCTGCTGGTGGGAATCTACTTCATGATCAAACTGATCATCAACTACCGCCGCGGACACTACAGACACCGCAGGCATTCGCTCTTCGACCACCTGATACGCTTTCCCGTTCCCATCATGGTAATCGGCATACCGCTTCTGATAAGCCTGAGCATCACGTTTGCCATCGCCTATTTTGCACTCGGCACACTGAATACCATGACCTCGGTCCTCTTTGTGATCCTTTTTGGATTGGGTATCGATTACGGCATTCACTTTTATGCGCGATACCTGGAAAAAAGGTCCGCAGGGGATAACGTCCGCAATGCCCTGCTTCACACCTACGACAGCACCGGCGCCGCCATCATGACCAGCGCAACTACTACGGCAGTCGCGCTTTTTGTACTTATGATTGCCGATTTTCGCGGTTTTTCCGAATTTGGATTCATTTCCGGGACCGGAATCGTACTTGCGTACCTCTCCATGCTCTTCGTCCTTCCGGCCATAATTGTCATCTTTGAGCGATACCGCCTGATTCTCATCAACAAGAATCTCTACCCGACGCACACGAAATCCGGTGAAGCGGCGCCGTTCCCGTTTGCGCGCACCATATTCATCGCCGGCACTTTCATCGTCGCACTTGTACTTTTCAACACAGACAAACTCTATTTCGAATACAATTTTGGCGAGTTGGAACCAGAGTTTCCAAAATACGAGGAGTACCGTGAGCTGAGAGGTGATATCGATCAGGCCACCGGACGCCGCAATCCGGCTTACATCCTGGCCGACACAGATGAAGAAGTCCGGCTCATTCTGCAGACCATTCGGGAAAAGAAAAAAGCCAATCCGGAGACCACCATCCTTGCCGTGGAAGCCCTTCAGGAACGATTTCCTGTCAACCAGGTCGAGGAAGAGATCAAACTTGCCAAAATTGCCGAAATCAGGGAATTGCTTAACGATCCTTTCATGCAGGATGTGGAAGGCGAATATATCGACATATTGCAGCGGGCGTCACAGGTCAGAGAACCCCTCAGCATGGAAGATGTGCCGGACTTCCTTAAAAACAGATTTGTCACCAGGGACGGAGAATTGGGCCGCTTTGTCATGATCTATCCCGCAGTCGGTCTGTCGGACGGAAGAAATTCAATCGCCTTTAAAAACGAGATCGGGGTCATCGAGACCAGCGACGGCCGTACTTACCACGCTGCCAGCACCTCCATTGTGGCTGCCGAGATGCTGGAACTGATGAGAGATGAAAGCCCCTACATGGTAGCGGCGACCTTTATCATGATATTCATACTGGTCTATATCGGATTCCGTTCCTTCCGCTGGACCATTATAGCCATGCTTCCCCTGCTTATTGGCCTGAGCTGGACCTTCGGTGCCATGATCATACTCGGCCTTTCATTCAATATGTACAACCTCGTTGTGCTGCCTGCTATTTTGGGCATCGGCAATGACAATGGAGTCCACCTGGCAAGCCGCTACAGGGAGGAGGGAAGAAAAAGCATGTCTGCTGTACTGAAGAGCACGGGTCAGCACATTACCATTGGATCATTTACGACCATGCTCGGATTTGCGGGACTTCTGCTGACCAATCACCCGGGCCTAACCTCGATCGGTGTTCTGGCTGTTGTGGGAATCGGACTGACCCTGTTCTCCGCCCTGACCTATCTCCCGGCCCTGGTGCAACTTCTTGAAAATAAAGGATGGATCAGGTTCTGAAACAGCGACTTGTCCGCAGCCCGGCAACAACAGACCGAAAACATCAGCCTGAGAAGCCGTCATGATCACCGATACCCCGGCCATTGTCTTTAAAACGGTTTCTTTCAGTGAAAGCAGCCTTATTGTAACCATGCTTACCGAAAAGCACGGAAAAATACCCGTAATGGCCCGGGGTGCCAGACGAAACAAAAACAGGTTTGGCGGTCTACTCCAGCCCGGAGCCATTCTTGAGGTATCCTATTATCACAAATCAACCCGTGAAGTCCAGAACCTGCGCGATGTTTCCCAGAAACAACCGACCTGGCGCATCCAGCAGGATATGGAAAAGATGGCCATCGGCCTGGCCTCACTGGAACTGTCCGAACAACTCTGCCACGAATATGAGCCCATGCCGGACATGTACCTGTTCCTGGCCGATTTTCTTGCCTGGCTGCATGAAAGCAAATCCAGCCCCCGGTTTCTGTTTCCTTACATCCAGTATCGCATGGCACAGATCAGCGGTATTGGAATATCCCTGCAACTGCCGCAATCCACGGTCCAGCGACAGTCGTCTGTCCCCCCGGACTCCGGGGATTTGTCGGACTCCAGTGATCTGTCCGGCTCCGGGGATTTGTCCGAGTCCTCTGAAAGGTATACCGTAAACGAACCGCGAACCGGTTTCCCTTGTTATCTGAACGTGGAAAGCGGCTGTGTCACAGACAAGTCTGATCACGGCATGTCTTTCGGGCTCACAAAATCTCAGGGCGAGTACTTCCGTTATATTGCTGACGGAAAAAAGGCGAGGCTCTTGAACACCGATTTCCCCGCACCAGAAATAAAACATCTGATCCATCATCTTGATGCCTACTTCCAGTTCCACCTGGAAGGTATCAGGGGAAGAAGATCAGACGCCATATTTGAACAAATTCTCTGATCAGCATGCCATTCCATCAAAAACTGCTTACCGGCGTCCTTATCCTGCTTACAGGCATGCTTCTGGGCGTACTCATGATGATCATGCGGGGCAACTGGATTCCGCCCGAACGGGTCCAGGTGCGCTACACGGAGGTCCTGAGAAGCACCCCCCCCGTCGATTCTCTCACGGCGCCCGTTTTTTCCGGTCCGACCACCCTCTTCCGGGATATCGCAGAAAGTGTGATTCCTGCCGTGGTTTACATCGAAACGGAAATCGCCATGCAGCAGGCCGTTCCCGATGATGAACACCATAATTTTGAAAACCAGTTCTGGGACCGGTTTCTTCCAAGAAGAAGGGCCCAAAGTATCGGATCCGGCGTGCTTGTATCCAGCGACGGCTATATCCTGACCAATCACCATGTTATTCAGGGTGCGGATAACCGGATCCGGGTCATGACCCACGACCGCAGACAATATCAGGCCACTGTCGTTGGAAGTGATCCGTCAACCGACCTTGCCGTAATCAAAATCGAAACAAGCGACGCAAGCCCGATCATCATCGGCAATTCTGATTATGTTAACATCGGCGACTGGGTCATGGCGGTCGGCAACCCGTTCCGTCTGAGGTCCACCGTAACCGCGGGTATCGTAAGTGCTATCGGCCGCGACGTGGATATCATTTCCGACCGGATGCGGATCGAAAGCTTCATCCAGACAGATGCCGCCATCAATCGCGGCAACAGTGGAGGAGCATTGGTAAATACCATGGGAGAACTGATCGGAATCAACACGGCCATTGCATCAGAAAGCGGAACCTACCAGGGTTATGGCTTTGCCGTGCCTGTCAACATGGCCATGAAAATAGGTCAGGACATGATTGAATTCGGATCCGTGCAACGGGCATTTCTTGGAGTTGAGATTGCCTCCGTAGAGTATGAACAGGCACGCAGGCATGGATTGAGTCGCGTGAGTGGCGTGGAAGTGCGGAGTGTAGTGCCGCGCGGCAGCGCCGACCTGGGTGGACTGAAAAGAGGTGATGTCATTCTGGCCGTGAATAATTTTCCCGTTGATGCCGCAAATCGTCTGCAGGAACGCATTGCACTGATGCGACCCGGCGAGGAGGTGACACTCCGTGTTTGGCGTGAAAAAGAAGATCTGAACCTCCGGTTTCCGCTGCTGGGACTTGATGATGAAGCCATTCGGGAATGGGCAAGTACGGCACCACCACAGCCGCAGCCCATGGATTTCGATAACCAAACAGAATCGGGTGTGCCGCAGAAATCCTTCAATGCCGGATTCACCCTGGCCGAGCTGGCCATTTTGGAAGAAATGTCCCGCAACGAACTGGTTGTCGTTCGGGTTGAACCGGGCAGCGCCTCCCATGAGGCAGGAATCAAGGAGGAAGACGTGGTTACCCATGTCGAAGGAACACCCGTGGAATCTCTTGATCAATTCACTTCGGCCTGGCAAAATAAGGCCGGTCAGGAAATTGCTGTTCATGTCCTTCGGGACTCCCGCACGATCAGGATCTTCATTCCGGCACATTGACTTTCTTAATCAATGAATATGTACCATATGTAATTGAAAATTACATTCAACACGTCAATCTGTCAAAAGCTTCTGTCACGCAACAGCGGATTATGCTGTAATGGCAGTGCCATCCGCAGATCTTTGCCATCTGCAGATCCATTTCCAACCACAGACCTTTGTCCAACAGCATGATTAGTCATGGTACAGGCAGCCGGTGTATCAAAGCTACAACGCCCGGTCAGGGCCGTTGCCAAACGACAGAAACAGCAAACGCATAACCGAACCATGCCACCATATTTTCATGTATTTTTTATACTGGTCCTGAGCCTGGCGCTTTTCCAGTCCTGTGCACAGTTGCGTGAAGCCGTTGTCGATGATGAGGACGAGCCCGTTACTGAAGATACCGAGGTCCCGTCGGAGCCTGAGGAAATCACCGGAATGCCCGCATGGCACGACCCATTGAAACCCGTGCAGATAACCGGGGATTCGCTCATCGTCTCCGCCGCTGCCGTTGCCGCCGATTCATCCGATGCTAAAGCCATCGCGGAACTGACCTTTGCGGAGTACAGAAACAAGGGCCTCACAGATATCCTTTTTCTGTTGCTGGAAGAGGAGGGGGTGGATGTAATGGAGGAATCAGCGCTTCCGGGAGCTGATAAGGAGCGCAGGGAAATGCTCATACGGCTTTATGCAACAGCAAATGAAGAGGCAGAACACATCCGCGCCGGCTCCAGGTCGGTATCATGGCACAGCGAAAACGGCCAGGTTCGCTGCTACATCAGGAAAGCCTATAACAAGGCAGAACTGTGTGAAGCCGTACGCATGCAGATCCGGCAGACGCAATGAGTTCTGTATTACATGCAGCGCTCTGTATTACATGTATGAGATGATCTTGTCACCGAATTCCGAGGTTTTCAGCAATGTGGCACCTTCCATCTGGCGCTCGAAATCATAAGTGACCTCTTTGTTGCTGATGGCCGTTTCCATGCCTTTTTCAATGAGACGGGCGGCCTCCGGCCATCCCATGTGATCCAGCATCATGACTGCTGAAAGGAGAAGCGACCCCGGATTCACCATGTCTTTTCCGGCATATTTGGGAGCCGTTCCATGCGTGGCTTCAAAAAGCGCAAAGCCGCTCTGGTAATTGATGTTGGCCCCGGGCGCAATGCCGATCCCGCCGACACACGCAGCAAGCGCATCGGAGATGTAGTCACCGTTCAGGTTGAGCGTGGCTATGACGTCGTATTCGGCCGGACGCGTAAGGATCTGCTGCAGAAAGGCATCGGCGATCACGTCCTTTATCACAATTCCATCCGGAAGCTCACACCATGGCCCGCCATCGATTTCCTTAGCCCCAAACTCCTCTTTGGCCAGTTCGTAACCCCAGTTTTTGAAGCTGCCTTCGGTAAATTTCATGATGTTGCCTTTGTGGACCAGCGTCACACTCTTGCGGCCATGCTCCTGTGCATATTCAATGGCCGAACGGATAAGCCGCTTGCTGCCTTCCTCGGAAACCGGCTTGATGCCAATGGATGAACTTCCGGGAAAGCGTATGTTGGTGGCTTTCATCTCCTCAATAAGGAACTTTTTCACCTTGTCGGCCTCAGTGGTTCCGTTCTGATACTCGATGCCGGCATAAATATCCTCCGTGTTTTCACGGAAAATCACCATGTCCGTCAACTCGGGCTGCTTAACCGGGCTCGGAGTACCGTTGTAGTAGCGGACGGGACGCACGCAAGCATACAGGTCCAGAAGCTGGCGCAGCGCAACATTCAGGCTGCGTATGCCTTCCCCGACCGGAGTAGTGAGCGGCCCTTTTATAGCAACCCGATACTCCCTGATGGCATTCAGTGTATCGTCAGGCAGCCAGGTGTTTCCACCATAGAAATCCACAGACTTTTCACCGGCATACACCTCCATCCACGAAATCTTTTTGCTGCCTCCGTATGCCTTCTCAACAGCGAGATCCACCACTCGCTTCATGACAGGTGTGATATCCACGCCGGTCCCGTCACCCTCGATATAAGGGATTATAGGCCTGTCCGGTACAGAAAGTGTGCCGTCTTGTTGTAAAACTATTTGCTTTCCGTCATCAGGTATTACAATTTTCTCAAATTTCATAATCAAATAATTTTGCCAGGATCTTGTTTTTGTTTGCAGTTGGAATCCAAAGATAAGAAACTATTATGAAACTGCTGGCAGGGTTGTTCCACAGGTACGTAACAAATTCGGCATGCCTGAGGATTCCCGTTGCCTGTGATAATTAGTATATTGTCCTGCACAAGGTTTTGTTCCTCCGGGGAATCCCGGTTCGGACCGATTTTTTGAGAGGACAGAATAACCCGAAAGTGGCAGCCGTTTTTACCATCTATAGTTGCGGTATCTCCGATGGATGGATGTCGGACTCCGGCAAAGTGCATGATAACCGCGCCAATTATACATAACCCCAGGCACGTTCCTGACTGATCATGCTTTCACCTTTGATGGGCAGAAGGCCCCAGCATAAACGATTCAACTACCAGTACCGGTACTACAAACCGAACCCCATGCGCCCGGATCGCATCAAGTTCCGCAGGATTACCCGCCGCGGCACCGCCGGGTCCATAATTCTGTACGCACTCCTTCTGTTCCTTGTCTTGTGGATCATCACCTCTTTTTAAATATCCAGCTACGTAACCGACTGAAGCAAAACAAGTATCTTGGCTACATCAGGCGACCATTCCTCACTTATCAAACTACTCCCGCCGGAAGTATCAAATAAAATCGCCGCTGGAGAGGTGGTGCAGAGACCGGCATCCGTGGTCAAGGAACTGCTTGACAATGCCATTGACGCCGGAGCCGGCCATATCTCCGTGGTACTGCAAAATGCAGGCCGGACCCTCATCCAGGTTCGTGACAACGGATGCGGAATGTCACAGCTGGATCTTTCGCTCTGCTTCCTGAGGCATGCCACATCAAAACTTCAAACCGTAGACGATCTGCAGAACATCCGCACTCTCGGATTCCGCGGGGAGGCCATGGCATCCATCGCGTCCGTTTCCCAGGTCACCGTAACCACCAAACGCGTTGAAGATGAAGCCGGCATCTCGTACGAGATCCATGGAGGCAAAGAGATCGGACTTGCTCCCGCCGCATCCGACAACGGCACCAGTGTGACCGTGCGGAATTTGTTCTACAATGTCCCCGCCCGGCGAGCATTCCTTAAAACGGATGCCACTGAATTCCGCCACATTCTTCTCATATTCCATCAGGCAGCCCTGGCCTGGCCTGAAATCGCTTTTGACCTGGACGCCGACGGGGAAATCGTCTACCGTCTGGCGCCAGCGGAGCTGGAATCCCGTGTAGCCGAACTGTTTGGAAAATCGTACAAGGCAAGCCTGATCCCCCTGGCCGAATCCACCAGCATGGTGCGCATACAGGGGCTGATCTCTGACCCGAAACTTGCAAAAAAAACAAGGGGAGAGCAGTTCCTTTTCATAAACAGCCGCCCCTTTTACCATCGCCACCTCAATTATGTCATTCAGGAAATCTACCGCGACTGGCTGCAACAGAACGAGTTTCCCTTCTTTGCTTTATTTTACGAAGTGGATCCTGAGAGCGTGGATGTGAATGTGCATCCGACAAAGCAGGAAATCAAGTTCGAGGACGAACGCATGATCTCGACCTTTACACGATCGGTTGTGAAAAAAGCCTTGAATGATCACATGAGGGTTCCGGTCTGGGATCACGCTGAAAGCGATATGCCCGCATCAAGAGTGGCCAAACACGAGCATTTCCGACGGTTTTTTGAAGGCGAAAGCCGGGATGCAGCAGCTCCAGGAGGTTTTTCCGCCAGAGGATTTAGGAAAACGGGTGGATTCGTTCCCGCCGATTCGGCAACACGACTCTATGGAGATGATCGATTTCCACAGGAAACAGAGGGGACAGCCCCCGGTAAGGAACATGACAGCGATGCAGACAAAAGCGGGCAATCTGTAGAAATGGATTACAGAAAAGAAGAAGTGAAGTCGCATGGTCACTCACTTCATGCTGAAAAGCAACGGTTGCAATGGCGTGAAAGCCGGTTCAGCCAGATCCACAACCAGTTTATCATTTCGCAGACACGCAACGGTATGTTCATCATGGACCAGCACGCTGCTCACAAGCGGATCATCTTTGAAAAGGTGCTGGGCGAAGCCGAAAGTGGGCTTCCCAGCACCCAGCAATTGCTCTTTCCCAAAACCATCAATTTTTCCGCAACCGATTTCAGCCTGCTCAAGGAATTGCACCCTGTGATCACACGGATGGGGTTTAACGTGCAGGTGCTCAGCGGAAATTCAGCCATGATCCTTGGGGTGCCGTCCGATATCCGCCTGGACAATGAGCAGCATGTCCTGGAGTCCATCATGGAACAGTATAAGGCGATGTCACGCTCCCTTGCACTGGGCGAAAAGGAGCGGATTGCCTTGGCGATTGCCAACAAGGCCGCCATTCCCAGGGGGAAGAAATTGTCGGAAGAGGAGATGGAGGCACTGGTGGATCAGCTTTTTGCCTGCGAACAGCCCTTCCGTGACCCGTTGGGAAAATATACCATCCGTTCGCTGACAGTGGAAGATCTCCGCGCCATGTTCCGCTGATCCGCGCAATACCGCCAAGGCATTAAGGGACAATATCCGAGATGCAGGCGCAGGGCACTGCTTTGTCCCCCGGCTACCTGCGTTCCTGTATCAGCGGCAGCACGTTGTAGCCTCGGCCAAGAAGATAGATCGCGTTCTGTTCCAGCATCTCCCGTACCTTCGTGATCGAAACGACATGCGTGATGCCATAATGTATGGTGGCCACCTCTTTAACAAAAACATCGCCCGTGAAAGGCAGTTGCGCCAGATGTTCCCTGGCCTCATCCTCTTCGGGAACGAGATACCAGTCGCGTGATGCGGAAGTAGACCTGGCCATCCCAACCCACTCAAAAGCAGGGAGCCCGCCGTTGATGGCAACGACAGCTCCGCCGCTGAACCCCGGGTTGAACAGCCCGTCTGTCACAAAAGAATGGTGCCGGTCACGGCTGGCTTGACTCACAATGGCCGTTGTTACCATAGGATAGCCTCTCGGATAGCCGAAACTGTAAGTGAAAGTTCCAACTCGCAAGCGGTCCGGACGGCCAAAAGGATATGGAAACACCGGAAAATGTTCCCTGACGGGCACGTCCAGGGACGTGGGATCAATGCGGGCTCCTATGAATGCCAGATCGGCAAGATCATCGGTTACCAGGACCTCAAACGTTCCGACATACGGGGCGTCGAAAAGCCAGTTCACCTGATTTATTTTTATCGTGATACTGTTTAGGTAGGGCTGCCCTGTTTCCCGGTATTCGTACAGTGTGTCAGGGGATGTGATAACATGACGGGCGGTCACCATGCCGACGAGATCATCACGGTTGTGAATTACTATGGCAGTGCCGGAGGATGTCGTATGACTTTGAATCACCGTTTCGGCAATCGGCCTCAGTGAGTGTGCTCTGGCAATATCCTCAGGCACGATACGGCTCTCGGGATCGAAAAGATAGGTTTCATAGTAGGATGTGCTGGTAATCCTCTTTATGGAGCGCTGGATGCGTTCCAGGTGATGGGAAGCATTTCCAACCGGATGGCTGGTAATGTATTCGCCCGTACCCGGCTCCTGGTCAATATATACTACCGCCCGTGTACAGGAACCAGCCGGCAGCAAGCTGGCCGTCAGCAGTATGACTGTGAATAATAGAGGATATTTCATCTGTTTAAAT
>SKNL01000139.1 GCA_007120555.1 Balneolales bacterium | reverse complement strand
GACCCATATCCGCCATAGGCATACAGGCGCTTCCGATCCGCAAAACGGATGAAGTTCTTTTCAGGCCTCAGGGCCGGTTCCAGATCGCTGAGCGGGATCGTGGCCACGATCTCTTCGTCCGTTTCCATGAAAGGCATGCGGTCGGGATCCACGCGGAAAACGGGTGGACGCGGACTGAAACCGAGTACCGGCTGCCGGGCGAGACCGGGAAAACGCACTTCAAAGTCGCCTCTGATCTCAATATCCTGCGGATCAATGTCCGGAAGAAGGGAGGATGGGCCTTCCTGTTGTGCCGATGACGGTCGCGCGGCCATCACCAGCAACACTGTAATAACTAGTGGGATATACCTTTTGGGATTCATGCGGTTAGAAAAAAGATTCCTGGGAACAGAATATAAACGTAAGATGTGACATCAGCGTCTGCGTCTGACGGATTTTTTATTTACGAATGCTACGGGTCGCCGTCCCGCCCGCTTTTCAGCTTTTGAAACCATCCGGCCCGGTTTGCAGCGAGAAGCATGGGTGTTGCCGCTAAAATAATAATCATCATCACCAAATGCGTAACAATTGCGTAGGCCACGCCTTCGGCTTCCGGAACGGCAAAAAAGAGCAGCATGGACCTGCTTACAAACCAGTGATAGGTGCCTATTCCTCCCGGCGATGGCAGGGCAACCCCCAGGGCGGAAACCACCGTGATCACAAGCGCCTCGCGCATCCCGAGTCCGTATTCCGTATGCAGGTCAAATGCCGTAAACGGAATATAGGTCATCAGGATGTAGCAAAACCAGATGGCCACCGTTAACAGGATAAACAGCGGCCAGTTTTTCACATCTTTTATGCTTACCAACCCCTGCGTGAACTTGGCCGAGATATCGGCAAGGAGCCGGTATGTTTTCTGAAGCGACGGGAACCACCTGCGCAACAACAGCATGAGCCGGTAAATCAGATACAGGGACGCAAGTGATGCCAGTGCCAGGATAGCGATGATGAGTGCGGTGTTCAGGCTCATCAGGGACTGAACCCATTGGGCCGTATCATTTCCCAAAAGCGGTATGATCTGCCTGTAGTCTGACAGCAGATAGGCTGCCACGAAAACCACCAGCACCAGCATCACTACAAGATCCAGCAGGCGTTCAAGAACCACGGTGCCCATAAGTTTTGATCGGCTTATCTGTTCCTTGTTTCCCACAAAAACAGACCGGGATACTTCACCAAGCCTGGGGACGGCATAATTTACCATGTAGCCCAGCATCACGCCGGTGAACAGGGTCATGCGGCTGGTCCGGATCCCGTCCCGCTCGATAAGCTGCTTCCAGCGCTCCGCCCGCAGGTAATGGCTCAAGAGTGAAACAAACAGGTATGGCAGCAGCCAGAAATAGGTGAGCTTGCCCATGGTCAGGCGCAGATCGTAAAAAGAGACATCCCGGACGGCAAGCCAGAGGAAAACGGCGGCTATGAGAATGCTGACAATAAATCGGAGGTACTTTTTCAGCATGCCGTTTATTTTCGAAGGTCAATGATCTCGGCATCTTCCGGGTAATCCAGCACAAAGACAGCTTCCGAATAGTCCATATAATACGCATCCGTGAACCTGGTGTTGAGATGGTTTTCCATTTGGTCGACTGCCCGGATCTCGTTCGGGGTCAGATCTGCATTCAGGCGGATGAACACCTCGGTAAATATCTCAAAGGGATCATCCGGTCGAAGCAGTATCTCTGTCTGGCCATCCTCACGGGTTATTCCGGCCACCTGGAAGAGTTCATCAGCATCTGAAAAAAAACGCGACGGGGCAAAGTCATCTTCCTCAGGTTCATATTCACTGATGATCAGCTTGTTTTGCCGCTCACTGTAGACCATCGAAATATCACCGTCAACCAGCACCACCTGATGATCGGCGCGTATTTTGTACTTGTCCCTGGATATCCACAGCTCTCCGCTGATCACCTGCGTTTCGCCTGTGTACGAGTCAATCAGCTCATGCGTCATGTGAGCATGGAGCACCTTTCCCTCCTCAAATAGCTGACGGACTCGATCCAGTTCATTTTCCGGGATTGTGGATGCTGCCGGTACCGCGGATGCCGTGCACGCCATGAGCAGAACAAATGCCAGGAGAAAACCCTGCAGGACCGCAGCCCGCACTGCCGCACTCCTCTTATTCATCCAGTTCCCGCAACAGTTCTTGCAATTGTTCATCATCTTCCACCAGTACTTCGCGGGCTGTGCTGCCCTGATAGGGTCCGACTATTCCCGCAGTATATAGTTGATCGATCAGGCGTCCGGCCCGGTTGTATCCCAGTTTCATTTTCCGCTGCAGCAGGGAAACCGATCCCTGCTGATGAAGCACAACCAGTTTTGCCGCTTCTTCAAACCGTTCGTCCCTATCGCTTTTGTCCAGCATGCCTGTTTGCCCGTTCTCATCCTCCACTTCGGGCAGATAGTAGGGACGGGGGTATCCGGTCTGCTGGCCGATGAATGCATTGATTCGCTCAACCTCCGCAGTGGAGACGAACGCATTCTGGAGACGGATCATGTTGACCCCGCCGCCGTTGTACAGCATATCACCCCTACCAACGAGTTGATCGGCCCCCATGGTATCCAGGATGGTCCGCGAGTCGATCTTGGATGCCACACGATAAGCGACCCTGGACGGAAAATTAGCCTTGATGGTGCCGGTAATGACATTTACAGAGGGACGCTGCGTCGCCACCACAAGATGGATGCCCACCGCCCGCGCCAGCTGTGCAATCCGCGCTATGGGCTCCTCGATCTGCTTGCCCGCCGTCAGCATGAGGTCGGCCAGCTCATCGATCACAACCACAATATAGGGCATGTACCGGTGGCCCAGATCTTCTTCCAGCACATCACTTTTGTATTTCACATTATAGGATACGATATCCCGGACCTGGGCCATTTTCAACATTTCATACCGATGGTCCATCTCCTTGCAGACACTGTTGAGTGTCTGAAGCACCTCGGAGGTATCCGTGATAATCGGCTCCGAGGCATTCGGCAAGGTTGCCAGGTAGTGGTTCTGGATATTCCGGAAAAGCGAGAGCTCGATCTTTTTCGGATCGATCATCACAAATTTGAGATCGTCCGGGTGACATTTGTACAACAGGCAGGTGATGATGGTATTGATACCTACCGTTTTTCCCGAACCGGTCGCCCCGGCCATCAGAAGGTGGGGCAGCTTGGCCAGATCCACCATGAATACTTCGTTTTCTATGGTGCGGCCAAATGCCACCGGCAAGGACATTTTGGTCTCGGCAAACTTTCGGGTATTGATCAGGGAGCGTATGTAGACGATCTCCGGATTTTTGTTCGGCACCTCAATGCCCACTGCCGATTTTCCCGGGATCGGCGCGATGATCCGCAGGCCCTTGGTGGCCATTGCCATCTTCAGGTCATTGGCATAGCTTTCAATCCGGCTGATCTTGACATCCGGCGCCGGCTGCAGTTCGTACAGGGTTACGGTGGGACCGACGATCGCTTCAATGCCGGTGATTTCGATCCCGTGACGGTTCAGCTTGTCGAGGATGACCATCTTGTTCCGGTTGATCTCCTCGTAATTGACTTCATTTCCTTCGTTGGGCGGCTTGTCCAGCAAATCAAGGGTCGGAAACTTGTACTTGATGAGCGGTTTTTCCACCTGTTTTGCCCGCTCACTCTCAAGCTTGCGTTTGCCGGCTTCCTCCTCCGGCGTACCGCGGTAGACCGTGATGTCCATATCACTGTCTCCGGACTTTGGATCTCCATCCCCCTCACTGCCTTCATCCCCCGCCGGAACCAACCCGTCCTGTGCTGCCCCGGTTCTGCCATCCTGTTTTTCTTTTTCCAGAATGGCCCTTGGAGGTCTGCCTTCCGCGGTTTCCATCTGTTCGCGCCGCCTGCGCTCCTCCTCTTTCTGCCGGGAGGACAACACAAGGCGCTCCCACCGTTTCCGCTTGTCTTCTTCGGTGAGCAGCTCAACCTCTTCCGGACGCTCACCGCCTCTCCAGCGGCCCGGCAAGTCACTGTCATCTTCCTCCTCCCGCACACCACGCGACTTCGCATCACTGCGCACGGAGCGGCTCCCATCCACCTCCTGTCCGGCATCGCGGCGACGCCCGAAAAGCGAAACAAGGCCGTTCCGCATCTCTTTGACATTCTCGATGGCAGACTGGATATCTCTGTTGGTCAACAGGATAACGGCAATTATACTCAGGCTTCCCAGAATGATCACCGGACCGTACTGACCCGTCAGGGCCCGCAGGATATATGCAATCGCGAGCCCGGATGATCCCGCCCAGTCCACCGACACAAGATCGAATTCATTGTGAAGCCATCCCATGATGGATGCGGCCAGAATCATGGCAAACACGGCATAGAGCGATTTCAGATGGATCACCTTGAGGTCCTTGTGTATGAGTATATTCCACCCGTACAGCATGACCACAAAAACCAGGATCAGGGAGAAGTAACCGAACAGGATCTGAACGAAAAAATGAGACATGTATGCACCGAGCGGACCCAGCCCGTTCTGGATGCGCAAGGCGGGGCCTTGCCCGAAATCAAGGAGCGTCCGGAAATCCACGCTCTGGATAATGGCAAAGTCTTCGCTGCGGTAGGTGATGATGCTGATGGCAAGGATGGCTGCAATGGCGATCAGGATGATGCCCAGCATCTCCATTTTCCGTTCAAAAGAGAAAAAATCCCCCGATTTCTTGTTGGCTTTCTTTTTCATTTATCTTATGGATAATACTCCTTCGTGCATGCGGGGAACAGATGCAAACAGATCCACCCGGCCACAGTAGTCAATATCCTCCTCGTACCCCAGTTCCCGGAGCCTTTTTGCATGGTTGCATTCTCTCAAAAGAGCTGGTATTTCCGCGCCGAATTTCTCATAGAAGCCGAACGCTACTTTCACACCATCGGCGGCATCATCCGGCAACTTCCTGTCAAAAAGCCTGTGCGTGATCGCGCCGGCGCATAACATATCCTCAATGGAAAGCCGGCTGTTCCAGCCCGAACAGATCAGCAGAATATCTCCGTCATTATCCGATTTCAGCATGTCAACAACAGCCGACAAATTCAGAAAGCTGCCAACCAGCACGCGGGCGGCACTGCTGCTGCGGGTGATGGCGCGGGTTCCGTTGGATGTTTTAAGCAGGATCGTTTTACCGGATACCACCTCCCTGGTGAACTCCAATGGCGAGTTGCCAAGCTGATATCCCTCCACTTTTTTCCCATCCTTTTCACCGCAAAGAAGCACGCTGCCGGCATCCAGATACCGGGTATAACGTCCCGCATCGTCATTCTCGGCAAGCGGTATGATTCCTGCGGCTCCGTTTTCAAGGGCTGTCTGCATGGTAGAGCAGGCCCGGAGCACATCGACTACCACAACCGTCTTGTTCCGAACATCCTGTTCATTGAAGGAGATGGATGACGAAAACACATCAATTTCGAGTCTCATTTCTTTCTCTTATAGAATGGCGGCCTGATCACTTCTGCGGGATGCTCCTTGTCCCTGATGCGCATCATCACGGTGTTGCCCGGCTCGGCCTGTTCCGACGGGATATATCCCATGGCAATGCCCCGGTTCAGCATGAACGAGAGGCCGCCGCTCGTCACCTGTCCCAACACCTCGCCTTTTTTGCTTGCTATCGCATGCCCGTTCCTGGGGATGCGCTTCTCCTCCTTCACAACAAATCCGCGAAGGCGCCGGCTGACGCCGTTCTTTTTCTGTTCAAGCAGGGCGTCCTTGCCAATGAAACTTCCCTTGTCCCATTTCACAAGCCATCCGAGTCCCGCCTCCAGCGGCGTATGCTCCTCGGTCAGATCGTTTCCGTAGAGCGCCAGTCCGGCTTCAAGCCGCAGCGTGTCGCGCGCCCCGAGTCCGCACGGCATGATGCCATGAGGCTCTCCAGCCACAATAATGTTTTCCCACAGGTCACAGACATTGACATGGCGGATGTTGCAGTACAGCTCATATCCCTTTTCACCGGTGTATCCGGTAGCCGAGACCAGGATGTTGTCGTAGTCGGAAACCGCCATCGAACGGAACTCGAACATCGGTATTCCGCCGGGATTGTTTTTAGTCAGTTTCTCCATGATGGTTGCGGACTCCGGACCCTGGACGGCAATCAGCGCTATCTCTTCCGAAATGTCGCTTATCTCCGCCCTGCCATCGTTGACCTGAAGGATCCAGTTGAAATCCTTTTCTATGTTGGATGCGTTGACAACCAGCATGTATTCCTTGTCCGACAGGCAGTACACAAGCAGGTCATCCACAATACCGCCATTTTCGCGGCACATGACGCTGTATTGTGATTTTCCCGCTTTCAGCTTTGCGGCATCATTCGCCGTCAGGTCCTGAACAACTTCCAGGGCCTTGTCCCCGCGAATCAGGATCTCTCCCATGTGCGAGACATCAAATATGCCGGCGTGATTTCGGACGGACATGTGCTCATCGCGAATGCTCTTGTACTGGAGAGGCATTTCGTACCCGTAAAAATCGACGAGCTTTGCCCGGAACGTTCGGTGCGCTTCGAATAGTGGGGTTCTTTTCAACATAATGATCGAATTTGGTTCAGTGTGCAAGATACAAATATCATAAGGGATTTTGGGTATGCGATTTCAGGCCATGGACAATATTATTTTGTCTTCCGGGAATATTTCCCGATTCTTTCTTGTTGTCAGCAAGACAGGGAAAGGTTATTCGTTACAGCTTAGATTTATTACATTTAAAAAACCGCATTGACCTATGGCCATTAGCAAAGAAGATGTACTGGATGCACTCAGAAATGTCATAGACCCCGATCTCGGCAGGGATCTCGTCTCCCTGAACATGATCGAGGATATTCAGATCGACGGAAAAAACGTCGCTTTCACGGTGAATCTGACCACCCCTGCATGCCCGATGAAAGCTGAGATTGAACGTGCCTGCATAAACGCCGTTACTCATCTTGTGGACAAGGATGCGGTGGTCACCCCCAACATGAGCTCCAAAGTAACGGGCAGCCGCACTGCGGGACAGGGGGACCAGAACCTGCTGAAAGATGTCAAGAATATCATTGCCGTGGCTTCCGGGAAAGGCGGTGTCGGCAAATCTACTGTTTCCGTAAATCTGGCCGTGGCCCTCGCCAAAGCCGGCGCGAGCGTGGGACTTGTGGATACGGATATCTATGGACCGAGCATCCCCACCATGTTCGACATCCACGAGCGACCGAACATAAGCACGCAGCGCAAACTGATACCTCTGGAAAAATACGGCGTCAAGCTTCTTTCCATGGGTTTCCTGGTGCAGCAGGATGAGGCCGTAGTATGGCGCGGACCCATGGTTTCGAGTGCCGTCAAACAGTTCCTGAGTGAAACCGACTGGGGAGAACTGGATTATCTCATACTCGATCTGCCGCCCGGCACGGGCGATATCCAGCTTACCATTGTTCAGTCCGTACCGCTGACGGCCGCGATTATTGTCTCCACACCGCAGACGGTGGCGCTTGATGATGCCCGCAAGGGAGTCGCCATGTTCGGAAAGGTGAAGGTCCCAGTGCTTGGTATCGTGGAAAACATGGCCTTTTTCACACCACCGGATATGCCCGACAAAAAGTATCACATTTTTGGCAAGGACGGAGCCAAGAACCTTGCTGAAAAAATGGGCGTGCCGTTTCTCGGTGAAATCCCGATCGAGCAGCTGCTGCGGGAAGGCGGGGATTCGGGAAAACCCATTGTCGTGGGCGATGCATCAACCCCATCCGCAAAGGCTTTCATCGAACTGTCGCAGCGTGTGGCCCAGCAGATTGCTATCCGGAACGCTACCGGCGAACCCACAGAAAAAGTCGAGATCCTCTATCGCTGAGGCCGAGGATCTCCTAAAAATATTTGCGGAACTGCATTCGAAGCGGACCGGTATCCATATGGACCGGCACCCCTGTGAACCGATACCTTCACGATACAGCTGCACCCGCAACAGGATATAACAAGATTGCCGGGATTGCCGGGGTTCTACTTCTCGCGAAGGCGGGCTGCCTTGCCACGAAGCGCGCGGAGATAGTACAGCTTGGCGCGACGTACCTTGCCGCGTTTTTTGACTTCAATCTTCGCAATAAAGGGGGAAAAGAGAGGGAATATTCGCTCCACACCGACATTGTTCGATATTTTGCGCACAGTAAACGTCTGATTGGCGCCGCGACCCTTTCTGCCGATAACAACACCCTCATACAGCTGAACACGCTCCTTGTCTCCTTCACGGACGCGATAGTGAATATTGACCGTGTCGCCTGCCTGAAAATCAGGAAGATCATCCCGGGTCTGGGCTTGTTCGATAAGAGTAAGCTTTTCCATTGTATGTTAAACGATTAGTTACTTTTTGTTGATAAAATTTCTATATAGATCCGGTCGAACTTCCCTGGTTCGCTCCAGGGCTTTTTCTTCTCGCCACAACCGGATGCGTTCATGATTTCCGGAGGTAAGGGTTTCCGGGACGCTCAGTCCCCTGAAGCTGGCGGGACGTGTGTACACCGGAGGGGACAGCATTCCGTCCTGAAAGGAATCATCAAGGGCGCTTTCGGCATCACCAAGGACACCAGGAAGCAGCCGGACCATACTGTCGACCAGTACCATGGCCGGCAGCTCTCCACCGGAGAGCACATAATCACCTATGCTGATTTCCAAGGTCACCAGCTCGTCGCGGATGCGCTGGTCTATTCCCTTGTAATGCCCGCAGAGAATAATGATGTTGTCATGAAGCGAGAGTTTGTTCACCGTTGGCTGATCCAGCAGGAGTGCGTCCGGCGTCGGGAAAATGATCTCCCGGTATTCCCTTTCCTGCTTGAGCGACCCGATGCAGTCGAATACCGGCTGCGGTGTCATCACCAGTCCGGCGCCACCCCCGAAAGGGTAGTCATCGACTTTTCCGTGTTTGTCGGTTGAGTATGCGCGCAGATCATGAACAGCGATTTCTACTTTTCCAGATTTGCGGGCCCTGCCGACAATACTGTGGTCCAGGGGTCCTTGCAACAGCTCCGGTACAGCCGATATGATGTCAATTCTCATCATGTTTACTCCAGCGTTTCAAGGTCCTCGGTATTGCGGGTGCGGATGGTGCGGGAATCGTCGTCTACTTCGACAACAAACTGTTCAATCCAGGGTATCAGGACAATCCTGTCACTTGCCTGGACAACCAGGATTCTGTAGGCAGGCGTTTCCATAAGATCCGCCACTTCGCCCATCCGGGTTTCATCACTCCGGAGTACCGTGTACCCGGTGACATTGTCCGGATCGGGAGAGCTTTCCGTAAAACGGTCTGTTTTAACCTCCAGGCCTCTCAGCTGCTCCGCTTCGGTGCGGGTGGTAATTCCTTCCAGTCTGACAAAGAACACGCTCCGTTTTCCGGCCTGGTGCGGCCGCATTTCTTCAACACGATACGGCACCCACTGACTGTCCGGGTAGCGGAGATACAACAGATCCGGCATTTCCATCAAGGCTGCCGGATCATTTACTTCCATCAAAAAACCACCACGGGTTCCCTGGGCTTTGGCAATGATACCAAGCGGATACAGGCCCGGACTCGGTTCTTTTGCCATATCTGAAACCTCAGAAAATACCCGTTGCGTGCTATTTTTTCTTTTCTTTCGATTCTTCTTCGGAAGCGTCGTCAACCGGTTTTTCTTTCTCTTCCTTCTTACCTGACGCGGCTTCCTTTTTTACTTCCTTAACGGCTTCGGCTTCTTTTTCCGGCGTTTCTTCCGGCTTTTCCTCAGCTTCCGCCTTCTCTTCAGCTACAGGTTTCTCTTCCGCCTTCTTTCCTGATTTCTTCACGGCTTCTTCCTTGGCCTTCTGGTCGGCATCTTCCCCGGCCTCCTTCTCCTCAGCCGGCGCTTCTTCGGCCTTTACATCTGCCTTTTCTTTTTCCTCTTTGGCAACGGGGGCCTCTTCAACTTTTTCTACAGACTTTGCCTCGGTCTTATCCGCTTTTTCTTCCGCTTTTTCCGCAGCCTTTTCCGCAGCCTTTTCCGCAGCTTCGGCTTCCGCAACGGCCGCTTCTTCTTCTTCCTTCTTTGCTTCCGCGGCCTTTGCCTCTTCGGCTTCAATCAGTGACTTCTCGGCGGCGGCCTTTGCTTTCTCCTCCTGGTCTTTCTTGAACTGCTCCTCTTCGGCCTTAAGCTGGGATTTCATTTTTTCGGCCTTGGTGGCGGGCGCTTTTTTCTTTTTGCTGCGCTCTTCCTTCCACGCCGAAACAGTGGCCTCAATCTCCTCTTCGGATTTGCCCCATCTTTCCAGGTGCAGGCGGTAGAAAACACCCTCTTTTTTGAGGATGGAACGGACGGTGTCCGTCGGCTGTGCGCCGTTCTTCAACCAGTATATCACCCGGTCCGTCTCCAGACGCAGAAGGGATGGCTCCTGGGTCGGGTTGAATCTTCCCAGATCCTCGATGATGCGTCCGTCACGTTTGGTGCGTACGTCCGCAGCGACAATGTGGTAAAAGGGAAGTTTTTTTCTTCCGTGTCTTTGTAATCTTAATCTAACCAATGTTTTTTGCTCCTAGCAGGTTTATCGTTGTTCCTAATGTATTCCTCGTTGTCCGGTCAGGTTTTTCAACCCTTCCATGGCGCGGCCCATTTTGTTCATCTTGGTCATGGTCTTCATCATTTTCTTCATCTGGGTAAACTGCTTCAGAAGATCATTGACCTCGCGAACCGTGGTACCGGAGCCTTGTGCTATCCTTTTGCGGCGGCTGCCATTAATCAGTTCGGGCTTCCTCCGCTCTTCAATGGTCATGGAGTTGATGATGGCTTCGACCGGTTTCATGGCATCGTCATCTATCTCCGCATCTCCCAGCTGCTTGCTCATGCCGGGAATCATTCCGACAAGATCCCTCATGGACCCCATCTTCTTGATCTGTTGCAGCTGGCCGTAAAAATCTTCCAGATT